>CAJCIY010000235.1 GCA_903970495.1 Candidatus Melainabacteria bacterium
CAGCAGCGCACCCGCCGCGTCGCACAGCGCCCGGGCTTGCATCAGGTAGTCCGCCGGCGGCGGGACCACCCCCGCCTCGCCGAGCGTCGGCTCGAGGATCACCGCGGACATGTCCGGCCCGAGCGCTGACCGCAGCGCCTCGACGTCGCCGTAGGGGACGAAGGTCGTGGCGTACGGCAGCGGCGCGAACGGCTCGCGCTTGGCCGCGTTGCCGGTCACCGCGAGCGAGCCCATGCTGCGGCCGTGGAACGACCGCTCGGCGGCGACGATCCGACCGCCGGGACCGCCGTGGATCCGGGCGATCTTGAGGGCGCACTCGTTGGCCTCGGTGCCGCTGTTGGCGAAGAATGTCCGCGCCGTCGGCGCCTCGAGCAGCTGCTGCAGCCGCTCGGCGAGCGCGACGGCCGGCTCCGTCGCGTACAGGTTCGACGTGTGGCCGAGGGTCGTGAGCTGCGTCGTGACGGCCTCGACGATCGCCGGGTGGGCGTGACCGAGGGCGTTGACGGCGATGCCGGCCAGCAGGTCGAGGTAGCGGTTGCCGCCGTCGTCCCAGACCTCGGCGCCGCGGCCGCGGACGAGGGCGATGGGCGGGGTGCCGTACGTGTCCATCACCGCCGCCTGCCAGCGGCCCCGCAGGCCGCTCACGGCGTCACCATCGTGCCGACGCCCTCGTCGGTGACGAGCTCGAGCAGCAGCGCGTGCGGCAGCCGGCCGTCGAGGACGTGGGCCCGCGGCACCCCCCCGCGGACGGCCCGCAGACAGGCCTCCATCTTCGGCACCATCCCCGTCGACAGCCGCGGCAGCAGCTTCGCGAGGTCGTCGCCGTCGATCGCGGAGATCACCTCGTCGCTGGCGGGCCAGTCGGCGTACAGGCCCTCGACGTCGGTCATCATCACCAGCTTCTCCGCCCCGAGGGCGACGGCGATCGCACCGGCGGCGGTGTCGGCGTTGACGTTGTAGACCTCTCCCCCGGCGTCACGGGCGACGGTCGCGACGACCGGCACCTGGCCGGCGTCGAGCAGCGCCGTCAGCGCCTGCGGCCGAACCGTGGCGACGTCGCCGACGTAGCCGATGTCGACCCGCTCGCCGTCGACCAGGGCCGGCCGGCGTACGGCGGTGATCAGGTGAGCGTCCTCGCCGGACAGCCCGACGGCGATCGGGCCGTGGTCGTTGAGCGCCCCGACGACGTCGCGGTTGACCTGTCCGACGAGCACCATGCGGACCACCTCCATCGTCTCGGCGGTCGTGACCCGCAGCCCGCCGGCGAACGTGCTCCGGATGCCGAGCCGCTCGAGGTGGGCGTTGATCTGCGGCCCGCCGCCGTGGACGACGACGGGGCGCAGGCCCGCGTACCGCAGGAAGACCACGTCCTGGGCGAAGGCGCTGGCCAGCTCGGGCGAGGTCATGGCGTTGCCGCCGTACTTGATGACGACGGTCGCGCCCTGGAACCGCTCGAGCCAGGGCAGCGCCTCGACCAGGACCTGCGCGCGGGCGAGCGCCGCGTCGAGGCGGCTCACGTCGTGTACTCGCTGTTGAGCCGGACGTACGCCTCGGACAGGTCCGTGGTCCAGACGAAGCCGCCCGCATCGCCGGCGTCGAGGTCGATCGTGATCGTGACGTCCCGTCCGGACAGGTCGACCGCGCCGCCCGAGGGCTGCGCCTTGTCGGCGAGGACGACGCCGTTCATCGCGACGCTCACCCGGTCGGGGTCGAACGCGGCCGCGGTCAGCCCGAAGGCGGCGACGACGCGGCCCCAGTTGGGGTCCGACCCGGCGAGCGCGGTCTTGACGAGGGCGTTGCGCCCGACGGCCCGGGCCACCTCGACCGCGTCTGCCTCGGTGGCGGCGTGGTGGACCTCGACGAGCACCTGCTTGGTGGCGCCCTCGGCGTCGGCGACCATCTGCAGCGCCAGGTCGCGACAGACCTCGTGGACCGCGGCCGCGAAGGCCTGCGGGTCCGGCCGTACGCCGGAGGCACCGGAGGCCAGCAGCAGCACGGTGTCGTTGGTGGAGATGCAGCCGTCGACGTCGACGCGGTCGAAGGTGACCGCCGTCGCGCCGCGCAGAGCGGCGTCGAGCTCGGGGGCGTCCACCACCGCGTCGGTGGTGAGGACGACGAGCATCGTGGCGAGCGCCGGGGCGAGCATCGCGGCGCCCTTCCCCATGCCGCCGACGGTCCAGCCGTCCTGCCGGGAGACCGCCTGCTTGGAGACGGTGTCTGTCGTCCGGATCGCCTCGGCCGCCTGCTCGCCGCCGTCGGCGTCGAGCGCCGCCGCCGCGGTGCCGACGCCCGCCAGCAGCAGGTCCATCGGTGCGAGCACGCCGATCACGCCGGTCTGGCAGACCGCGACGTCTGCGGCACTGACCCCGAGCAGGGACGCGACCCGCTCGGCCGTGGCGTGCACGTCGGCGAAGCCCTGCGCGCCGGTGAAGGCGTTGGCGCTGCCGGAGTTCAGCACGACCGCGCGCGCACGGCCGTCGGCGACGACCTGCCGGGTCCACGGCACCGAGGCCGCGACGACCCGGTTGCGGGTGAACACGCCCGCGACGGTGTCGAGCGGGCCGTCGTTGACGACGAGCGCGAGATCGGGCGCGCCGCTTGGCTTGAGGCCGGCCGTGACGCCGGCGGCGCGGAAGCCCTGCGCAGCGGTGACGCTCACGGCCAGACCCCGTCGGCGGACAGACCAGCCGTCTCGTCGAGGCCGAGCGCGAGGTTCAGGCACTGGATCGCCTGTCCTGCGGCGCCCTTCACGAGGTTGTCGAGGGCGACGACCACGACCGCCCGGCCGGCGCTGGCGTCGACGGTGGCGAAGACCTGGGCGCCGTTGCTCCCGAGCGTCGCGCCGGTGTGCGGCGGGTCGTCGACGACGTCGACGAACGGCTCGTGGTCGTAGTGCTCGTGCAGCGCGGCCGACAGCTGCGCGGCCGTCGCCGTCGTCCGCGCGGTGCACGTCGCGAGGATGCCGCGCGGCATCGGGGCCAGGACGGGGGTGAAGCTGAGGGTCGCGTCCGGTCCGAGCGTCTGCAGGATCTCGGCGAGGTGCTGGTGCCGCCCGACCTTGTACGCGGCCGCGTCGCCCATCACCTGCGCGCTGGTGAAGGCGGACGACGTCGTGCGGCCGGCGCCGCTGGTGCCGGTGACGCTGACCGCGGTGAGGTCGGCCGGCTCGACCAGGCCGCGCCGCAGCAGCGGGACGAGCGCGAGCTCGACCGCCGTCGCGTGGCAGCCCGCTCCGGCGATGCGGGGGTTTCCGGCCAGCGCAGCCCGGTTCAGCTCGGGCACGCCGTACGCCCAGGTCCCGGCGTAGTCGCCCTCGTAGAACCGCGCCCACTGCGCCGGGTCGGCGAGGCGGTGGTCGGCGCCGAGGTCGACCACCGGCAGCGTCGCGGGCAGGTGCGCCGCCAGCGCGCCGGACCGGCCGTGCGGCAGGGCGAGCAGCACCGCGTCGGCGCGCGCGAGGGACCCGAGGTCGGTGGACACGAACGCCTGGCCGGCGAGCGACCGCAGCTGGGGGTGCACGTCGGTGACCTGCCTGCCGGTCGACGAGCCTGCGGTCACCGCACCGAGCTCGAGGTCCGGGTGGCGCTGGAGCAGGCGCAGCAGCTCGCCACCGGCGTACCCGCTGGCGCCCGCGACCGCGACCGTGATGCCCACCCCGATGACTATACAGACACCTGCATAGCTATGCGGACACGGATATCGTGGCGGCATGCCGACCGTGCGCGACCTCGCCGACACCGACGACCCTCTGGACGAGCAGGCGCACGCCGTCCTGCGGCAGCTGCGCCCCGACCTCGACGCCGACCGGTGGCGGCAGGTCCGCACCGACCCCGTCGCACAGCGGCCGACCTACACGGTGGCGGTCGACGACGGCGCGGTGACCGCCGTCGCCGGGTGGCGGCTGATGGCGCTGACCTTCACCGGCCGGACCCTGTACGTCGACGACCTCGTCACCGACGCGGCGGTCCGCTCCCGCGGCTACGGCGCGCTGCTGCTGGGGCACCTGCGCGCGCGGGCCGAGGAGCTGGCAGCCAGCGACCTTGCGCTCGACTCCGGCGTGCAGCGCCACGACGCGCACCGCTTCTA
>CAJCIY010000236.1 GCA_903970495.1 Candidatus Melainabacteria bacterium
CGAGACCGAGACCGAGACCGGGACCGGGCCCGAGTCGGAGCCCGAACCGGCCCGGCCCGCGGCGCCCCCGCCTGCTCCGCGGGCGAAGGCCGCCGTGCAGCCCAAGCCCGCCGCGCAGCCCAAGTCCGCCGAGCCCGCCGAGCCGGCCGAGCCGCGGCAGCGGAAGCTGCGGCTGGGCGCGACGCGGGTCGTCGGCTTCCTCGGCCGCGGCACGCTGGCGCTGCTGCGCAGCCTCGTGCTGCTCGTCGGCGGCGTCGCCGCCGGGATCCTGCTCATCTACGTGGTCCTGGTGCTGACCAAGGCCAACCCGGCCAACGACCTGGTCCGGTTCTTCGCCCGCACCTCCAAGCCGCTCGCCTGGAAGTTCAAGGACCTGTTCACCCCGAAGACCGCCCGGGCCAACATCACCGAGAACTACGGCCTCGCCGCGGTCGTCTACCTGATCGTCACCCTCGCCGTCGCGCGGTTCCTGCGCAGGCCGACCAAGCGGTGACCCCCGTACGATCGACCCCGTGACCGAACTCGACGCCGACGTCCTCGTCGTGGGCGCCGGTCCGGGCGGCGCGGCCGCCGCGTACCACCTCGCGTCCGCCGGCCTGTCCGTCGCGATCCTGGAGAAGTCCGCGTTCCCGCGCGAGAAGGTCTGCGGCGACGGCCTCACCCCGCGCGCGGTCAAGAGCCTGGTCGCGATGGGCATCCCGACCGACGAGGAGTCGGGCTGGATCCGGAACAAGGGGCTGCGGATCTTCGGCGGCGGGGTGCGCCTGGAGCTGCCCTGGCCCGAGCTCGCGAGCTATCCCGACCACGGCCTGGTCCGGCCGCGGCTCGACTTCGACCACGTGCTGGTGAAGCGGGCGATCGAGGTCGGCGCGACGCTGCACGAGCACACGACGGTGACCGGCGCGGTGCGCGACGATGACGGCCGCGTCGTCGGGGTGACGACCAAGGACGGCCGCACCTTCCGCGCGCCGCTGACCGTCGCGGCCGACGGCGTCTCCGGCCGGCTCGGCTTGAGCCTCGGAGTGACCAAGCGCGAGGACCGCCCGATGGGCGTCGCCGTACGCCGCTACTACACGAGCCCGCGGTCGAACGACGACCACCTCGAGTCGTGGCTCGAGCTGCGGTCGCCCGACGGCAGCTTGCTGCCCGGGTACGGCTGGATCTTCGGCGTCGGCGACGGCACCTCGAACGTCGGGCTGGGCATCCTCAACACCACCCGCGCCTTCCAGAACACCAACTACCAGGCGCTGCTCGACTCCTGGCTCTCGGCGATGCCGGGGGAGTGGGGCTACGTCGAGGACAACGCCACCGGCCCGATGCGCGGCGGGGCGCTGCCGATGGGGTTCAACAAGAAGCCGCACTACCTGCCCGGCCTGCTGCTCGTCGGCGACGCGGCCGGCGCCGTGAACCCGTTCAACGGCGAGGGCATCGCGTACGCCATGGAGTCGGGCCAGCTCGCTGCGGAGGTCGCCGCGCAGGCGCTCGCCCGCGCCGAGGGACCGGGTCGCGAGAAGGTGCTGGCGAGCTACCCGCGGCGGATGGCGGAGACCTACGGCGGCTACTACACGCTCGGCCGGGTGTTCGTCTCGGCCATCGGCCACCCCCAGGTGATGCGGTACGCCACGAAGTACGGCCTGCCGCGCCCGACGCTGATGCGGTTCACGCTGAAGCTGCTGGCCAACCTCACCGACCCCGCGGGCGGGGACGCCATGGACCGCATCATCAACGGCTTCAGCAAGCTCGCCCCCGCCGCCTGAGGGGCACCATCCTCACCGAACCCTGAACGTCTCCTCAGCGGTCGCATCGCGGGCGATGCTCCCCCGCCGAGAAGCGCAGGCCGCGCCTCGATAGGCTGGCCGTCGGACGCGACCGGCCACGACGGGCGGTCGCCGCAGCCAGTGTCGCGACGTGGTGGGGAGGTGCCGGATGGTCACCGAGTACGTGCCGCTGCTGGCCCTCTTCGTCCTCGCGACGCTCTTCGCCGTCGGCTCCGTGGTCACCGGTGCGCTCGTCGGCCCCCGCCGCTGGAACCGCGCCAAGCTGGACGCCTACGAGTGCGGCATCGAGCCGGCGCCGCAGTCGGGCCCGGGCCGCTTCCCGGTGAAGTACTACCTGACCGCGATGCTCTTCATCGTCTTCGACATCGAGATCATCTTCTTGTACCCGTGGGCCGTGTACTTCGACTACCTGGGTGTCTTCGGCCTCGTGGAGATGATCACCTTCATCCTCACCGTCTTCGTGGCCTACGCGTACGTCTGGCGCCGGGGAGGCCTGGAATGGGACTAGAGGAGAACCTGCCGAGCGGGGTGCTGCTGAGCACCCTGGAGGGCTTCACCAACTGGGCCCGGAGCAGCTCGCTGTGGCCGGCGACCTTCGGGCTGGCGTGCTGCGCGATCGAGATGATGACCACCGGCGCCGGCCGCTACGACCTCGCGCGGTTCGGCATGGAGGTCTTCCGGCCCTCGCCGCGGCAGGCCGACCTGATGATCGTCGCGGGCCGGGTGAGCCAGAAGATGGCGCCGGTGCTGCGGCAGATCTACGACCAGATGGTCGAGCCGAAGTGGGTCATCTCGATGGGCGTGTGCGCCAGCAGCGGCGGCATGTTCAACAACTACGCGATCGTGCAGGGCGTCGACCATGTCGTGCCGGTCGACATGTACCTGCCCGGCTGTCCGCCGCGGCCGGAGATGCTCATGGACGCGATCCTCAAGCTGCACGAGAAGATCCGTCACGAGAAGATCGACGCCCGTACGCAGCTGCTGGCCGAGGCCAAGGCACGCCGCGACGAGCGTGACGGGGCCCGCCTCGCCCTGGCCGAGGGGCACTGAGCGTGCCGGACGACCAGCTGCCGTTCGACGACGGCGACTCGGCTGCGGGCGCCACCACCGAGGCCGGCACCACCGAGGCCGGCACCACCGAGGCCAGCACCACCGATGCCGGGGCCCCGGCCGCCGCGTCGGACGCGGCCACCACGGATACGGCGGCCGCCGACTCCGGCACCGGCTCGACGCCCGAGCCGGCGACCGACGAGGAGTCCGGCGCCACCTCGAGCGGCGACCCCGAGTCGGGTCGCGAGTCGGGCAAGGCCCCCGAGCCCGGCACGGTGCCCGCAGCGGCCGACCCCGGCGGCGCGCAGCACGACCCGGAGCCGCCGACCGGCTCCCAGGCCGTCGCGGCCGAGACCGCGCCCGCCCAGGTCACCGGCGGCAGCTCGCAGGAGGTCGACACCGTCCCGGCGCCGCAGCCCGAGGCCCCGGTCTACCGGCACGGCATGTTCGGGGCGCACGGCAGCGGCGACACCTCCGGCTTCGGCGGCCTGCAGCGGCGGGTGCCGGTCAGCGGCGGCGCGACCCGGCCGTACGGGTCCTGGTTCGACGCCGCTGACGACGCGCTGGCGACGACGGTCCCCGACTTCGGTGACGCGATCGAGAAGGTCGTCGTCGACCGCGGCGAGCTGACCTACCACGTACGCCGGGAATCTCTCCTTGCGATGCTGCAGACGCTGCGCGACGACCCGTCGCTGCGCTTCGAGCTGCTGTCGTCGGTGAGCGGCGTGCACTACCCCGACGACGTCGACGGCCGGCCGCTCCACTCGGTCTACCAGCTGACCTCGCTGACCTACCGACGCCGGCTGCGCGTCGAGGTCGCGACCACCGACGAGGACCCGCACGTCCCCAGCGCGGTCGGCATCTACCCGACCGCCGACTGGCAGGAGCGCGAGACCTTCGACATGTTCGGCATCGAGTACGACGGCCATCCCGGCCTCACCCGCGTGCTCATGCCCGACGACTGGGTGGGACACCCGCAGCGCAAGGACTACCCGTTGGGCGGCATCCCGGTGGAGTACAAGGGCGCGAGCATCCCGCCGCCCGATGAGCGGAGGTCGTACTCGTGAGTGCTCCTACAGAAGCGTCGTACACCGAGTCCACCGAGGGCCGCGTCTACACCGTCAGCGGCGGTGACTGGGACGAGATCGTCACCGGCGCCGCCCGCGGCGGCGAGGAGCGGATGGTCGTCAACATGGGCCCGCAGCACCCGAGCACGCACGGTGTGCTGCGCCTGGTGCTCGAGCTCGACGGCGAGACCGTCGAGCAGGCCCGCGTGATCGTCGGCTACCTCCACACCGGCATCGAGAAGAACCTCGAGTACCGCACCTGGACACAGGGCGTCACGTTCCTGACCCGCGCCGACTACCTCTCGCCGATCTTCAACGAGACCGTCTTCTGCCTCGGCGTCGAGAAGCTGCTCGACATCGAGGTGCCGCGGCGCGCGACTGTCATCCGGGTCCTGATGATGGAGCTCAACCGCATCTCCTCGCACCTGGTCTGGCTCGCCACCAGCGGCATGGAGATCGGCGCGCTCTCGATGATGCTCTACGGCTTCCGAGAGCGGGAGGTCATCCTCGACATCTTCGAGATGATCAGCGGGCTCCGGATGAACATGGCCTACGTCCGCCCCGGCGGCGTCGCCCAGGACCTGCCCCCGGGAGCGGTCGAGAAGATCCAGGAGTTCCTGGAGCTGATGCCGAACCGCCTGGACGAGTACGAGGACCTGCTGACCGGCAACACCATCTGGCAGCTGCGCCAGCGCGGCATCGGCGTGCTCGACGCGCAGGCCTGCATGGCGCTGGGCACCACCGGCCCGATGCTGCGCGCGGCCGGCATCCCGTGGGACCTCCGCAAGGAGATGCCCTACTGCGGCTACGAGGAGTACGACTTCGACGTCATCACCCGGCCCGAGGGCGACTGCTGGGCCCGGTACGAGGTCCGCATCGCCGAGATGCGCGAGTCGCTCAAGATCATCGCGCAGGCGCTCGACAAGCTCGAGCCCGGCCCGGTCATGGTCGAGGACAAGAAGATCGGCTGGCCGGCGCAGCTCGCCCTCGGCGGCGACGGCCTCGGCAACTCGCTGGACCACGTGAAGAAGATCATGGGCACCTCGATGGAGGCGCTCATCCACCACTTCAAGCTCGTGACCGAGGGCTTCCGCGTCCCGCCGGGCCAGGTCTACTCGGCGGTCGAGGGCCCGCGCGGCGAGCTCGGCAACCACATCGTGTCCGACGGCGGCACCCGGCCGTTCCGGGTGCACGTGCGCGAACCCAGCTTCATCAACCTGCAGGCTGCCTCGCCGCTGGTTGAGGGCTCGTACATCGCCGACTCCATCGCGTCGCTCGCCTCGCTGGATCCCGTGCTGGGTGGAGTGGACCGATGAGGGCTTGCCCGAAGAGGAATGTCACAGGCCCTAGTGCCGACCCGTCCAGGAAGAACGAGAGCCCGTGCCGCTGACCGACCAGACCCGCGTGGACGCGGAGTCGATCGTCGCGCGCTACCCCGCCGGTCACGGCCGGAGCGCGCTGCTGCCGATGCTGCACCTGGTGCAGGCCGAGGAGGGGTACGTCAGCCCCGCCGGTGTCGCGCTGTGCGCCGACGTCCTCGGCATCACGAAGGCCGAGGTCGCCGGGGTCGCGACGTTCTACACGATGTACAAGCGCCGCCCGGTCGGCCAGCACATCGTGAGCGTCTGCACCAACACTCTCTGCGGGCTGGTCGGCGGCGACGAGATCTACGCCCGGGTCAGCGAGCAGCTGGGCGTCGGCCACAACGAGACCACCGACGGGGAGGGCACCCCGCTGACGCTCGAGCACGCCGAGTGCCTGGCCGCGTGCGACTACGCGCCCGTGGTGACCGTCGACTACGAGTTCTTCGACAACCAGACCGTCGACGGGGCGCTGCAGATCGTCGAGTCGCTGCAGCGCGGCGAGAAGCCGACGCCGACCCGTGGCGCGCCGCTCACCGACTTCCGCGCGACCGAGCGGCTGCTGGCCGGCTTCCCCGACCCGCGCCCCGACGCCTCGACCGCGCCCACCGCCGGCACGCCGACCCTGGCCGGTCTCGCCCACGCCGGCACGTCGGCCACGACCGTGCCCGCCACCCCGGCCGCAGAGGACTGAGCCCCATGCCCACCACCCCGATGCTCACCGCCCGCTGGGCCGAGAAGGACTCCTGGCTGCTGTCGACGTACGAGCGGCTCGGCGGCTACGACGGCCTGCGCAAGGCGCTGACCGAGATGACGCCCGACGAGGTGATCGCCGAGGTGAAGGCCTCGAGCCTGCGCGGACGAGGCGGTGCCGGCTTCCCCACCGGCATGAAGTGGTCGTTCATCCCGCAGGGCACCGAGGGCCAGGGCGCCAAGCCGCACTACCTCGTGGTCAACGCCGACGAGTCCGAGCCCGGCACCTGTCGCGACGTGCCGCTGATGCTCGCGGACCCGCACGCGCTGCTCGAGGGCATCGCGATCGCCTGCTACGCGGTGCGCGCGAAGGAGGCCTTCATCTACGTCCGCGGCGAGGTGCCCCACGTCGTACGCCGGCTGCACGCCGCCGTCGCGGAGGCGTACGCGGCGGGCTACTTCGGCACCGACGTCCTCGGCAGCGGCGTCGACATCAACGTGGTCGTCCACGCCGGCGCGGGCGCGTACATCTGCGGCGAGGAGACGGCGCTGCTCGACTCGCTCGAGGGCTACCGCGGCCAGCCGCGGCTCAAGCCGCCGTTCCCCGCGACCCACGGCCTGTACGGCTGCCCGACGGTCGTCAACAACGTCGGGACGCTCGCCTCGGTCCCGCCGATCATCACCGGCGGCGCGGCGGCGTTCGCCGGGATCGGCCCGGAGAAGAGCCCGGGCACCAGCATCTACAGCCTGTCCGGCCGCGTGACCCGCCCCGGCCAGTACGAGGCCCCGATGGGCACCACGCTCCGCGAGCTGCTCGAGATGGCCGGCGGGATCCGTGAGGGCCACGAGCTGAAGTTCTGGACGCCGGGCGGCAGCTCGACGCCGATGTTCACGCAGGAGCACCTCGACGTGCCGCTCGACTTCGACTCGGTCGCGGCGGCGGGCTCGCTCAACGGCACGTCCGCACTGATGGTCTTCGACGACAGCGACTGCGTCGTGCGGGCCACGCTGAAGTGGACCGAGTTCTACGCGCACGAGTCGTGCGGCAAGTGCACGCCCTGCCGCGAAGGCACCTACTGGATGGTGCAGATCCTCGAGCGGCTCGAGCACGGCACCGGCACCGACGAGGACCTCGACACGCTGCTCGACACCTGCGACAACATCAACGGCCGGTCGTTCTGCGCCCTCGGCGACGGTGCGACCAGCCCGATCGTCAGCAGCATCCAGTACTTCCGCGACGAGTACGTCGCGCACCGCACCCACGGTGGCTGCCCGCTCGCCGCTGACCAGCCCGTTCTCGCCGGCGCGCACTGACAGGACACAGATGACGCTCACCCCCACCGCGCCCGCCGGTGTCCCCGCGACCACCGAGCTGGTCGAGGTCACCATCGACGGCGTGCAGGTCCGGGTGCCGAAGGGCACCTTGATCATCCGCGCCGCGGAGATGGTCGGCACCCAGGTGCCGCGGTTCTGCGACCACCCGCTGCTCGACCCCGTCGGGGCCTGCCGGCAGTGCATCGTCGAGGTCGAGGGGCAGCGCAAGCCGGTCGCGTCCTGCACCGTCGAGGTGTCCGACGGCATGGTCATCAAGACGCAGCTCACCAGCCCGGTCGCCGAGAAGGCACAGGCCGGGACGATGGAGCTGCTGCTCATCAACCACCCGCTGGACTGCCCGGTCTGCGACAAGGGCGGCGAGTGCCCGCTGCAGAACCAGGCGATGACCTCGGGCCGCGGTGACACCCGCTTCCATGACGAGAAGCGGACCTACGACAAGCCGCTCGCCATCTCGAGCCAGGTGCTGCTCGACCGCGAGCGCTGCGTGCTGTGCGCCCGCTGCACCCGCTTCTCCGAGCAGGTCGCCGGCGACCCGTTCATCGAGCTGCTCGAGCGCGGCGCCCTCGAGCAGGTCGGCACCTACGCCGACGAGCCGTTCGAGTCCTACTTCTCCGGCAACGTCGTGCAGATCTGCCCGGTCGGTGCGCTGACCGGCGCCTCGTACCGGTTCCACTCCCGGCCGTTCGACCTGGTCTCCGACCCCTCGGTCTGCGAGCACTGCGCCGACGGCTGCGCCCAGCGGACCGACCACCGCCGCGGCAAGGTGCTCCGACGCCTCGCCGGCGAGGACCACGAGGTCAACGAGGAGTGGAACTGCGACAAGGGCCGGTGGGCGTTCCGCTACGCCACGGCCACCGACCGCTTCACCACCCCGATGGTGCGCAGTGCCGCGACAGGGCAGCTCGAGCCGGCTTCCTGGGCCGAGGCGCTCCGGGCCGCAGCCGAGGGCCTGCGGGCGGCCGCGGGGGGCGACCCGAACGACACCTACGGCGTGCTGGCCGGCGGCCGCGTCACCGTCGAGGACGCCTACGCGTACGGCAAGTTCGCCCGGGTCGCGCTCGGCACCGACAGCGTCGACTTCCGCGCCCGGCCCACCTCCGGCGAGGAGACGCGGTTCCTCGCGCACTCGGTCGCCCGCAGCGGGGAGGGCGTCACGTACGCCGACCTCGAGGCCGCTCCTGCCGTCGCCCTCGCCGGCCTCGAGCCGGAGGAGGAGTCGCCGATCATCTTCCTGCGGCTGCGCAAGGCGGTCCGCAAGCACGGTCTCGCCGTCACGCAGATCGCCCCGTACGCCACCCGCGGCACCGTGAAGGTCGGCGCGTCGCTGGTGCCGACCGTGCCCGGCGCCGAGCCGGCCGCGCTCGACGCGCTCGAGCTGCCGGCGGGCTCCGTCCTGCTCGTCGGCGAGCGGCTCGCGGCGGTCCCCGGCGCGTTGACCGCGGCGGTTCGCGCGGCGGAGCGCACCGGTGCCCGGCTCGCGTGGGTGCCGCGTCGCGCCGGCGAGCGCGGTGCCGTCGAGGCCGGCCTGCTGCCCGGGCTCACCCCGGGCGGCGCGTCCGCAGCCG
>CAJCIY010000237.1 GCA_903970495.1 Candidatus Melainabacteria bacterium
GAGCTGCGCCGCATGGTCGAGCGCTACTTCCCCGGCGTCCCGACCGTCGTGGTCGAGCCGGGCACCAAGACCGGGGTGCCGCTGCTCTACGACAACCCGCGCGAGGTCGGCCCCGACCGGATCGCCAACACCCTCGCCGCCTTCCACCTGTACGGCGGTCCCGCCGTCGTCGTCGACTTCGGCACGTCCACCAACTTCGACGTCGTCAGCGCGAAGGGCGAGTTCCTCGGCGGCGCGCTCGCCGTCGGCATCGAGGTGGGCATCGACGCGCTGGCCGCGCGCGGCGCGCGACTCTTCAAGGTCGAGCTGTCGCGGCCGCGGTCGGTGATCGGCAAGTCGACGCAGGAGGCGCTGCAGAGCGGGCTCCTCTACGGCACCGTCGGGCAGATCGACGGGATCGTGCGGCGCATCGTCGCCGAGCTCGGCGGCTCGGCGACGGTCATCGCCACCGGCGGCCTCGCGCCGCTCGTGCTGGCCGAGTCGGAGACCGTCCAGCACCACGAGCCCGACCTCACCCTGGTCGGCCTCCGCCTGGTCTTCGAGCGCAACCAGCCCTGATCTTCGGCGCCGGGTGTGACGGTCCGTCGTCCCGACGGCCTGAGACCGGCTGCATCGTCACATCCGGCAGCCCCCTGCTCTGCGCAGTCGGCAGGTGTCTGTCCGGTCTATGGCCGCAGCACCAGGTCGGCGGTCTCGACCGGACGGAAGCGGGCGACGAAGGCGTCGTCGGTCGGCCCCCACACCTCGCGCCAGACCTCCTCGAAGTCCACCCCGTACTCGTCGTGGTCCCGCCGGATCCCGCGCTCGAGGGCGACCTCGGCGTCGACCTCGACCCAGACCGTCAGGTCCCACGACAGCGACGGGTGGACGACGCCGATGCCCTCGACGACGAGGACCTCGCACGGTGGCAGCTCCCGGGTCTCGGCCAGCTCGCCCGCGACCCAGTCGAGACGGCGCCACCGGACCGGCTCGCCGCGGTGGAACGGGCCGATGAGCTCGCGCGCGATCCGGGCGCGGTCGAGGCCTCGCCAGTCGTCGGTGACCTCGGCGCAGCCGGCCGGGTCGAGGAAGTCGTCGCCGGCCACGACCGCGACGCCCGGCATCGCGGCGACGAGCTGGCGGCAGAGCGACGACTTGCCCGCGCCGCCTCGGCCCGACAGCCCCACCGCCGCAGGCGCCTCCAGCGCCGCGATCGCGGCGGCCAGCTCCTCGATCACCCGCCCATCCTCGCGCGGCGCCGGGCGCTCAGCGCGGGGCGGTGCCCGGGCACCGCGAGGCGCTGACACGTACGGCGGTCAGGCAGCGACCTTCCGTGCGGACCAGACCTGCAACCGGTACGCGACGGGGACGACGCCGCCCTCGGCAACCCGCTCGCCGAGAGCACGCACCTGCGCGAGCCGGTCGGCGCGCTCACCCTCGGGGAGGCGGATCACGTACGAGCGGCTGGCCGCGAGGTCGACGAGGCCGTCGACATCCAGCGGGTGGCGGTGCGCGTACCAGGAGACCGTCGCCTCGGTGAAGAGCGGCTGCAGCGCAGGCGGTCTCAGCTGGTCGCCGGCGTCGAGGGCGCCCATGATCTCGCCGAGGTCGTGGATCCACGGCACGTCGTCGTCGCGGACGTTCCAGAGCAGGCCGAGCAGGCCGCCCGGCCGCAGCACCCGGGCGATCTCCGGGAGCGCGGTCGCCGGGTCGAACCAGTGGTACGCCTGCCCGGCGACCACCGCGTCGAGCGACGCGTCGGGCAGCGGCAGCGACTCGGCGGTGCCGACGTCGTGGGGCACCCGCGGCACCGCGGTGGCCAGCGCCGCGAGCATCCCGGCGTCCGGGTCGACCGCCCGGACGCGGTGGCCCTCGGCGACGAGGGTGCGGGTCAGCTTGCCGGTGCCCGCGCCGAGGTCGAGCACATCGAGCGGTGCCGTGCCGAGCAGGTCGCGCACCGCGTCGGCGGGGTAACCCGGCCGGGCCTTCTCGTAGGCGTCGGCGACGACCCCGAACGAGGTCGCGCGCGCGGCCCGCTCCGTCTCGTCCGCGGGGACGTCACCGTGCGGCACGAGCGACCTGTACCGGTCATCGGGGAGTGCCAAACGGTGGTGGCCGATAGCGTCACCGTCGTGCCCGACGACGCTCCTGCGACCGACGACCTCCCCGAGCAGGTACGCGTCCGCCGGGAGAAGTACGACCGGCTCGTCGGGTCGGGCGCTGACCCGTACCCGGTGGGCTACCCGCGGACGACGACGGTCGCCGCGCTGCGCGCCGCCCACGCCGACCTGCCGCCCGACACCGACACCGGCGAGGTCGTCGGCATCGCCGGCCGCGTCGTGTTCAAGCGCGACACCGGCAAGCTCTGCTTCGCGACGGTCCGGGAGGGCGGCGTCGACGTCCAGGTGATGCTCTCGCTCGCCGAGGTCGGTGACGACGGGCTCGCCGCCTGGAAGGCCGACGTCGACCTCGGCGACCAGGTCGGCGTCACCGGCCGCGTGATCACCTCGCGCCGCGGCGAGCTGTCGGTGCTCGCGACCTCGTACGCGATCACGGCCAAGGCGCTGCAGCCGCCGCCGGTGCAGCACCGCGAGCTGTCCGAGGAGACGCGGGTCCGGCAGCGGTACGTCGACCTCTGGTCCAACCCCGACGCCCGCCGGCGCGCGCTGCAACGGGTGGCCGTCGTCCGGGCGCTGCGCGACACCTTCCACGCGCGGGAGTTCCTCGAGGTCGAGACGCCGATGCTGCAGGTGGTCCACGGCGGCGCCAACGCCCGGCCGTACGCGACCCACATGATCGCGTGGGACCTCGACCTGTTCCTCCGCATCGCGCCGGAGCTGTGGCTCAAGCGCGCCGTGGTCGGCGGCCTCGACAAGGTCTTCGAGATCAACCGCAACTTCCGCAACGAGGGCGTGGACGCCACCCACGCCAACGAGTTCGCGATGCTCGAGGCGTACGAGGCCTACGGCGACTACGACACCATGGCCGACCTCACCCGCGAGCTCGTCCTCGCGGCGGCGGTCGCCGCGAACGGCTCGACCTCGGTGCCGCGGCCGGACGGGAGCACCGTCGACCTCGGCGCGCCGTGGGAGTCGGTCACCCTCCACGAGGCCGTCTCCCGGCAGGTCGGCGAGCAGGTCACCCCCGACACCTCGGAGGCCGACCTCCGCGCGCTGGCCGACAAGCACGACGTCGACGTCAGCGACAAGCCGACGCCCGGCGACGTCGCGCTGACGCTGTTCGACAAGCTCGTGGAGCACACCCTCCAGGCGCCGACCTTCGTCCGCGACTACCCGGTCGAGGTCCGCCCGCTGACCCGCGCGCACCGCGACGACCCGAGGCTGACCGAGTCCTGGGACCTGATCGTGTTCGGGACCGAGCTGGCCACCGCGTACTCGGAGCTGGTGGACCCGGTGGTCCAGCGGCAGCGGCTGACCGACCAGTCGCTGCGCGCGGCCGGCGGCGACGTCGAGGCGATGCAGCTCGACGAGGACTTCCTGCGCGCGCTCGAGGTCGGCATGCCGCCGACCGGCGGGATGGGCATGGGCATCGACCGGCTGCTGCTGACCGTCACCGACGCGAGCTCGGTGCGCGAGACCATCCTGTTCCCGCTCGTGAAGCCCGAATGAGAGGTAGGCACCGCCCATGACGCTCTCCCTCGACCGCCGGCTCGCGCTCGTCGGCCAGCAGTCGGCGGCGCTGCTCGCGGCCGCGTCGGCCACCGAGCCGGGCAGCCCGGTGCCCAGCTGCCCCGAGTGGACCGTCCGCGACCTGGTCTCCCACCACGGCGGTGTGCTCCGGCACTGGAGCGCCGTCATCGCGCGCGGGTCGACGGACAAGCCGACCTGGACCGAGGACGACGCCCCGTGGCCGGCGATGCCCGCCGAGGGCGACTGGCAGCCCTGGTACGTCGCCTCCCACCGCGGCTTCCGCGCCGCCGTCGAGGCGGCCGGCGACGATGGTCCGGCCTGGTCCTGGTGGCAGGACGTGGCCCCGGTGACGGCCGGCTCGATCGCCCGTCACCAGGTGCAGGAGGCGTGCGTCCACCGCTGGGACGCGCAGCTCGCCGCCGGCCTCACCACCGACCCGCTGCCCGACGACGCTGCCGCCGACGGCGTCGCCGAGTTCCTGTCGATCTGCGTGCCCGCCGAGCCGTGGCCCTGGGACGGCCCGGACACCTCGGTGGCGATCCGTGCCGAGGGGCAGCCCGGCTGGCTGCTCGAGGGCGCGGGCGGCGTGATCACCGCGCGGCCGCTCGCCGCCGCCGACGACCCGACCGCGACGGTCGCCGGTTCGCCCAGCGACGTCGTCCTGATGTTCTACGAGCGGATCCCGCTGACGGCGCTCGAGGTCACCGGCAACCGCGGGGCCGCCGCCGCACTGCTCTCCTGAGCTGGTCTCCAGACGAGGTCCGCTGCGCATTTCCGCGCGCCGGGGAAGGTTTCCCGCAGCGTCGTGACACAGTGCCGGCAGAGCGTTTCCGAAGCCGGAAATGCACCCCGACATTCCTGGAGAGCTGAGATGGCGCAGAAGACCACGGTCACGCTGGTGGACGACGTCGACGGTGGCGAGGCCGACGAGACGGTGAGCTTCGCGCTCGACGACGTGGCGTACGCGATCGACCTCAGCGCGGCCAACGCCGCGGCGCTGCGCGACGCGATGGCCCCGTGGGTCGGCGCCGCGCGGAAGACCACCCGCCCGGGCCGCGCCGCCGGCGGCGCCCCCCGCCGCCGCAAGAGCGAGGCCCGCAGCGACCTCGCCGAGGTCCGCGCGTGGGGCAACGACAACGGCTTCACCGTCAGCGAGCGGGGCCGGATCTCCGCCGAGCTGCAGCAGGCGTACGACGCCGCCCAGGCCTGACCGGCGGCACGTTCGCTCACGGCGAAGCCCGCCCCGGAAGAGGCTCGGCGTCCGCCCGGTTCGGCTCATCGAGCGCGTAGGGGCCAGGGTGTCCGGACGCGCGACTAGCATTGCGGGGGCGGGGATGTCGCCGGTCGTCGGCAACCTCCCCCGCGGGTGAAGGAGCCGACATGTTCGAGAGGTTCACCGACCGGGCCCGACGCGTCGTGGTGCTTGCGCAAGAGGAAGCGCGCATGCTCAACCACAACTACATCGGCACCGAGCACATCCTGCTCGGGCTGATCCACGAGGGCGAGGGCGTCGCCGCCAAGGCGCTGGAGTCGCTCGGCATCTCGCTCGAGGCCGTCCGCAGCCAGGTCGAGGAGATCATCGGCCAGGGGCAGCAGGCGCCGTCGGGGCACATCCCGTTCACGCCGCGGGCCAAGAAGGTCCTCGAGCTGAGCCTGCGCGAGGCGCTGCAGCTCGGCCACAACTACATCGGCACCGAGCACATCCTGCTGGGTCTGATCCGCGAGGGTGAGGGCGTCGCCGCCCAGGTCCTCGTCAAGCTGGGCGCCGACCTCAACCGGGTCCGCCAGCAGGTCATCCAGCTGCTCTCGGGCTACCAGGGCAAGGAGGGCGCCGCCGCCGGTGCGGGCCCGTCCGAGGGCACGCCGTCCTCGTCGCTGGTGCTCGACCAGTTCGGGCGCAACCTCACCCAGGCCGCGCGCGAGAGCAAGCTCGACCCGGTCATCGGGCGCGAGAAGGAGATCGAGCGCCTGATGCAGGTGCTCTCTCGGCGTACCAAGAACAACCCGGTGCTCATCGGGGAGCCGGGCGTCGGGAAGACGGCCGTCGTCGAGGGCCTGTCGCAGGCGATCGTCAAGGGCGAGGTGCCCGAGACGCTCAAGGACAAGCAGCTCTACACGCTCGACCTCGGCGCCCTCGTCGCCGGCAGCCGCTACCGCGGTGACTTCGAGGAGCGCCTCAAGAAGGTGCTCAAGGAGATCCGCACCCGCGGCGACATCATCCTGTTCATCGACGAGATCCACACCCTGGTGGGTGCGGGTGCCGCCGAGGGCGCGATCGACGCCGCCAGCATCCTCAAGCCGATGCTGGCCCGCGGCGAGCTGCAGACGATCGGCGCGACGACGCTCGACGAGTACCGCAAGTACCTCGAGAAGGACGCGGCGCTCGAGCGCCGGTTCCAGCCGATCCAGGTCGGCGAGCCGACGGTGGCGCACACCATCGAGATCCTCAAGGGCCTGCGCGACCGCTACGAGGCGCACCACCGCGTCTCGATCACCGACGCGGCGCTCGTGGCCGCGGCCAACCTGGCCGACCGCTACATCAGCGACCGGTTCCTGCCCGACAAGGCGATCGACCTGATCGACGAGGCGGGCTCGCGGATGCGCATCCGCCGGATGACCGCGCCGCCGGACCTGCGCGAGTTCGACGAGCGCATCGCCGAGGTCTCCCGCGAGAAGGAGTCCGCGATCGACGCGCAGGACTTCGAGAAGGCCGCGTCGCTGCGCGACAAGGAGAAGAACCTCATCGCCGACAAGGCCACGCGCGAGAAGGAGTGGAAGGCCGGCAACCTCGACATCGTCAGCGAGGTCGACGACGAGCAGATCGCCGAGGTGCTCGCGATCTGGACCGGCATCCCCGTCTTCAAGCTGACCGAGGAGGAGACCGCCCGCCTGCTGCGCATGGAGGACGAGCTCCACAAGCGGATCATCGGCCAGAACGAGGCGGTCAAGGCCGTGTCCAAGGCGATCCGCCGCACCCGCGCCGGCCTCAAGGACCCGAAGCGTCCCGGTGGCTCGTTCATCTTCGCCGGCCCCACCGGCGTCGGGAAGACCGAGCTGTCCAAGACGCTCGCCGAGTTCCTGTTCGGCGACGAGGACTCGCTGATCCAGCTCGACATGTCCGAGTACATGGAGAAGCACACGGTCAGCCGGCTGGTCGGCTCCCCGCCCGGCTACGTCGGGTACGAGGAGGGCGGCCAGCTCACCGAGCGGGTCCGGCGCAAGCCGTTCTCGGTGGTGCTGTTCGACGAGGTCGAGAAGGCGCACCCCGACGTGTTCAACACGCTGCTGCAGATCCTCGAGGACGGGCGGCTGACCGACGCGCAGGGCCGGCAGGTGGACTTCAAGAACACCGTGCTGATCATGACGTCGAACCTCGGCACCCGCGACATCGCCAAGGGCCCGGGCGTCGGGTTCTCGACGAACAACTCCGCGCTCGACTACGACCGGATGAAGACCAAGGTCCAGGAGGAGCTCAAGCAGCACTTCCGGCCCGAGTTCCTCAACCGGATCGACGACATCATCGTGTTCCACCAGCTCTCGCAGGACGAGATCGTACAGATGGTCGACTTCATGCTGGCGCGGGTGGACAACCAGCTCAAGAACAAGGACATGGGGCTGGAGCTGACGTCGGCGGCCAAGATGCTGCTCGCCAAGAAGGGCTACGACCCCGTGCTGGGTGCCCGGCCGCTGCGCCGCACGATCCAGCGCGAGATCGAGGACACGCTATCCGAGAAGATCCTGTTCGGGGAGCTGCGCGCCGGTGAGATCGTCGTCGTCGACGTGGAGCCCGACCCCGACGTGGTCGACGGCGAGCGCTTCACCTT
>CAJCIY010000238.1 GCA_903970495.1 Candidatus Melainabacteria bacterium
AGCGCGTGCTCGAGCGACTGGATGCGGCGCTGCGCTGAGCTGTTCGGCCGGTTCAACAGCCAGCCTTCATTCCCGGTGAACCTGACGTTCACCGTTGCTCCCAGCGCCGCCCACCTTGGATCACGAGAGTCGGGTCCGGCCACGAAGGATCCCCGGCCCGACGCGAAGGACCATCACGTGGCGCCACCGCGCTTCCAGATACTTCTGGGAGTCTCGGCGTCCTGGGTTCCGCTTCCCTACCGGGCCCGATCGCAGGCCCTGGTGGCAGACCCTGTGGCGTGGCGACTGCTCGGCAGCAACAACCGTGAGTGCTGCCGCAGCCCAGCGGTGTTCCCCGACGCCCCGGCATGCCTGCGCGCGATCGTCGCGATGCTGGAGGGTCTCGAGATCTACGACGCTGGACTCGTCGCGGACATCGGCTCGGGTCTGTGGACGTGGCGGATCGGCAGCGACCAAGACCCGGTAGCGGTCTCACCACGGGCCTACCATCGTCGTCGCGAGGGCCAGCGGAGTCTCGAGGTCGCGCTGTCCAACATCGTCGGCGCCCGAATGCCGCCGGAGGTCGTGCGGTTGCGCCGCCGAGCTCGTCTCGAGGACCGACGCTTGATCAGCACCGCGGCGGAGAAGTCGAGCGAGCTCCGGGATGGACCGGCAGCAGCGCTCGGTGTCGGCGACGAGCACGACGCGCCGGTGCAGACGTGATGGCGGTCTGCCGGCGGCGACGGCATCGCCGACGGCTCAGGATGCGCCGGACCGATGATCGCGCTCCGGCAGTGCTCGTCTGCGGGACGGTCGGCGGGCTGTTGCTGGCGATTGCCTGCTCACCACCGCACGTGCACCGCTCACCGAACACGCGCTCGTCGTGACGCCCGCCGGTGGGAAGACACGGACGACGGAGGCCGCAGCGGACATCGGGGACGGCATCCAGCACATCACCGGAACGACGGCCTGAGTCCGTGCCCCGCGGCTGGCGGGTGCTTGGCCACCCGTTCTCCGTCACCTGCGCAAACGAGGCGGCGCAGTCACATTTCGAGCGGTTGTTCGGAGGCCTGCCACGAAGCGCGGAGAGCGAGCCACTCCGTGTCGTGAAGGGCGCATCCCGGTGGGCGCTGGAGACCGGCGGCGGTGTGGTGAGCTGCGGCACCTTCGAGGTGATCGTCGACGCCCTGCTCGCGTACCTACGGGATCAGGCGGTGCGGTCGATCGACGACCGGACCGCGCTCCTGCACGCCGCGGCAGTGGCCTACGACGGCTGCGCCGCACTGCTGCCCGGGCCATCGGGGGCGGGGAAGAGCAGTCTTGCCGTCGCGATGTCCCAGCGCCCCGGCTGGGAGTTCCTCGGCGACGAGATCATTGGGCTCACCCGCGACGGACGGGTCATCCCCTGCCCGCTGCCAGCTCGGCTTGGTCAGGCAACGCGCCGGCTGCTGGACCGAGCCGAGCCGGGCGCGGCCGGGAAGCGCTACGTCGGGGCCGACCGCGCTCCGACCGCGGACGACTACCGTCTCGGAGCGGTGGTCTTCCCTCGGTTCTCGCCCACGGCGGCAACCGTCCTGACCCCCACAACCCGAGGCGAGTCGGTGGCGCGGCTGGCTGCGCAGATGTTCCCGGTACGACCGCGGCTCGGTCTCGACGTCGCTGTCGGCGCGGTCGCCGGCGCTGAGGTCTACGACCTGCCGTACGGCGACCTGTTCATGGCCGCCGAGCTGCTCGGGAGCATGACCGGTTGATCACGAGACCGACTGCTGGTAGCTGGCACGGCTGGTCCCGTAGACCGAACTCCCCTCGTACGCAGCGGTGACTGTGTACGGGCCTCCAGCGCGTGGCAGCAGGCTGGCCGGGATGGTGACGACAGCACTGCCGGAGCTGTCCATCGTGACTGTCGCCGAGCCCTTCGTGCGGCCGCTCGCGTCCGTCAGCGTGAATGCGAGCCGCCCCCCGGGGATGCCGGCGGACGCTGGCTGTGCCGCGACAGTGGCCGTCACGGTGACGCTCTGCCCCACTGCGGACGGGTTCGGGGTCCCGCTGAGCGTCGTCACCGTCACGGTCTTGCCGACGGTGCCGGAGACCGTGACCTTCGAGGTCTTGAACGCGGCAGTGCCCTTGTACGCGGCGCTGACCGTGTAGGTCTGGCCCCCGACCGTCTGCCCAGCTGGGACGACGCACGCCGCAACCCCTGCGGATAGCGCGATGCTGTCACCGCCTCGGCATGCAAGCCCCCCAGACAGCGTCCAGGTCACCGTGCCAGCGGGCGTACCGCTGCCCGGCTGTTGGCTGGCGACCGCCGCCGTCAAGGTCACCTGCTGACCACCTGCCGGCGCCGCTGGCGAGACCGCGACCGAGGTGCTCGTGGCCGCTGCCGACACCGTGACCGGTTGGGACGATGAGGTGGAAGCGGCGAAATTGACGTCACCGGAGTACTGCGCGGTAATCGAGGTCGACAGCGGTGCCGCCGGCGCTGTGACCGTGCACTGCGCGGAGCCGTCTGCCGCCAGCGGCACCGATCCGCAGCCGGGTACGGGGCTGCCGCCGGCCATGAACGAGACCGTGCCGCCCGGCGTGATCGTCGCGGCAGAGCCCGGCGCGACGGGCTGCACCTGCGCGACCAGGGTCAGCTGCTGTCCGCTGACCACCGCGGGGGTGCTGGTCGTCACCGTCGCCGTAGTGGCGGCGGCGGTGACGGTGGTGCTGGCGCTGCCAGTGCTCGCGGCGTAGCTGTTGTCGCCGGAGGCAGCCGCCGTGACGGCGTGCGTCCCTACGGCGAACGACGTCGTACAGCTGGCGTCACCGGCCGCATCGACCGCTATGCCCTGGCACCCGGTCAGCGGGCCGCCACCTGCGGTGAAGGACACGGATCCGCCCGGCGTCCCGGCGCCCGGCGCGTTCGCGGAGACCTGGGCCGAGATCGTCAGGGACTGACCGGTCACGCCGTTCGGCACGCTGACCGTCGTGGTCGTGGCGTCCTGTCCGACGGTGAGGGTCTCCGTGTCCTGAGAGGAGGCGAAGTTGCCGTCACCCGAGTACGTCGCGACGACCGTGTGCGAGCCGGCTTCGAAGGCGTAGGAGCAGCCAGCCGTGCTGGTGGCGTCCGTGGGTGAGAGTGTCGCCTGGCACAGCGTCGTGGCGCCCTCGGTGAAGGTCACGGTGCCGCCCGGCGTCACCCGCGCGGCAGACCCGGGGGCGGTCGCGGCGATGGTGGCCGAGAGGGCGAGGCTCTCGCCCGCAACCGGAGTGCCGTCGCTGCTGGACAGTGCGGTCGAGGTCGACGCGAGGTCGACCGTCTCTCGCGCATCTCCGCTCGAGCTGCCGACGTCGCCGGACCCCCCGTAGTTCGCGACGACGTCGTAAGTCCCGGCCGGGAAGGCCACCGTGCAGTCGGCCTGCCCGTTCTGGACCGGTACGGCCGCGCACAGCGTCGTCGAACCGGCCGTGAAGTCCACGGCGCCGGTCGGGATGACCGGCGCCGTGACGGTCGCGGCGAAGGTGACGTCCTGGCCGGTGACCGCCGGGTCGGTGTCTGCGACCACCGAGGTCGTGGAGGTGCCCTGCCCGACGGTCTGGTCGACAGTGCCCGACGAGGCGGCGTAGGTCGCGTTGCCGGAGTAGGTCGCCGTCACGGTGAATGTGCCTGCACTTCCTGGCGCGTAGTCGCAGGACGCCACGCCGCCAGAGACGGGCACGGAAGAACACAGCGTCGTCGACCCGACGGTGAAGTCGACCGTGCCGGTGCTCGGGACGGATGCGGTGAAGGTCAGGCTCTCCCCGGCGGTGGCGTCGGGATCGGAGGAGGACACGGCAGTGGTCGAAGCAGCCGGGGACGGCGCCGTGAACGCGAAGGTCCGCCCTAGGTCCTTCTGCAGGTCGAGCGGCAGCGGCGGTTTGGTCTTGCTGGTTGCGCCGTCGGCATACCAGGCCTCGTCCCCGTCGTCCTGCAGCAGCGTGACGGACGCCCCGGACACCAGGGGGCTCGGGACCGCGACGACGGTCTCCCAGGATCCATGGTCTGTGCTGCTGGGGACCTGCGGCAGCGTCGCGCTGCGCAACGGCGGATCCGTGGCGACGCCGTCCCAGCTGTACAGCTCGAAGTCGGTGTTTGTGTCGTCCGCGGTTCCTGCGATGACGAGGTACTGACCGGCGGCGTTCGCCTTGAGGTCGCGGATCCCTAGGCCGCCGAGGTTCCACTGCAACGGGTTGCCGAACGTCGCTGTGGTCGCCGCGCCCGTCACTAGCTGGTCGATGTTCGTGACGGGCACGACGAGGGCCTGGGTGCGGTTCGACGTCGGCTCGAGCGGCGCGCGGAAGCCGAGGTAGGCGGTGGAGGTACTGCCGGGCGCGAACTCCAGGCCTTCGACGTTGAACGCGTCCGTCTCGTGGCCGTCGACGCCGCCGTTCACCGAGGCGTTGAACCCGAAGCGATTCCCGTTCGCCTCGTCCCAGGACACCAGGTCGCTCTGCAGGCCGGTGTACGCGCCGACGTAGGTCAGGGTCGTCGAAGCGCCGGACCCGCTGATGTCGGCGGCGAACAGGGTGCTGCGGGCGGGCGCGAGGTCACCGCTCGAGGTGTTGCTCATCGACCCTTCGAAGTAGACGCGGTTCCCAGCACGGGCGGCGCCCTCGAAGTCCGCCTCGGCCGTTCCGAACGGCAGCTGTGCCGTGAAGTCAAAGCTCTTGACCGGCGGGCCGGACCGGGTCTCGTCGTACAGCCGGATCACGTTGTTCTCATCGTCCGCGACGAGCATGTAGCCGCCGCCGACATCGACCGCCGCCGACGCGTTGCCCGATCCGGAGTAGTACCGGTCACTCGCATCGCCCTCGTCAGGAGAGACCCCGTAGGCAACGGACGTGGCGGTGCTCTGACCGTCGGGCGCGGTGACCGTGATCGTGATCGTCGTCCGGCCGACCGCACCGGGGGTGACGGTGAGGGTGCGGGAGTTCCCGCTCCCGTTCACCGTCGTCGCGGTGGCGATGCTCTGGTCGGCAGCGCTCGCGGTCACCGAAAGACCGCTGCCGTCGGGGTAGTTCGCGTCGCCGACCGTGATCCCGAGCGACGGGTTCGTCGGGTCGTCGAGCTGTGCGGGCAGTCCGGAGTGGGCTGTGGTGATCGTGGGGACCACCGCCGGTGGCGGACTGCCGGTGCCGAAGCTCGTGCCGGGTGCGAAGGCGAGGCCGCGGAATGCCTCGTTCGTCGGAGCGACGGCCACCGCTGTCGGGGAGCCGGTCAGGGCGCCACCGAGGCCGGCCGCGTCGCTCAGCGCGTAGAGGGCGCTGCCGGTGACGCTCTTGTCGGCGTTGGTGGTCCCTGGCGTGGTCGCGAACAAGTGGACCGTCCCGCCGACGTCCTGCGCAGCGATGCCGGTGACGCCTGCGAGGGCGACGCTGCCCTGCGCGGTCCACGTGCCGGAGACAAGGCCGTACTTCTCGATCTTGCCTGCGTTGGAGTCTGCGACGTAGAGGGTGTCGGGGGTCGTACCGGTGCCCAGGGTGGCAGATGCATAGCCGTACGGGTCGGATGGCGACGACGAGAACGCCAGGTTGGTGACCGCGTTGCTACTGCCGGACGTGGGCAGTCCCGTTCCGACCTTCGCGACGGTGATGCTCGCCTTCGTCGGGTCAGCCGAGGTGTACAGCTGGCCACCGACGATGCCGAGCTGCCGAACGTTCTTATACGTCGCCGATGTGAGGGCGGTCGACGTCGTCGACCCCGGCGTCGCGTACCGCACACCGCCCGCCGCGCCCCCGACCCAGATGTTCGTGCCGTCGTTGGTGACCGCGCTGCGCGGGTTGTTGCCGTCGGCGAAGTCGGTCAGCGCGGTCGAGGTGTCGACGCTGCCGTCCGCCCGGACAAGAGCGACCGTGCGCGGCGTCGACGCCGCCGCAGTTCCGGAGACGTTCGCCGTGCCCGTCGCGGCGTTGTAGCCGGTCGCAGTCAGGATCTGACCGTTGCCGGACAGGGTCAGCTCCCCCTCCGAGGTGCTCGTCCCACTCGCGGTCAGACGCTTGTTGCTACCGCTGACTGCAGTGGGCAGGCCGACGCTGAAGTCCGGGACGGCGGCACCCGCCTGCGGGTACTCATCGAGGAACGCTGCCGTGGCCGCGGAGCTGAGCAGTGCCGGCCCGCCGGTACCGACGCGATACACGACCAGCTCGCCCGGCGTGAAACCGCTCGCGGCCGTCCCCGCGTGGACACCGCCGGCCGAACCAAGGACGGCGGTGGCCGTCGCGGCCGCGAGCAGGCTGACGGCCAAGGCGTTCTTCACGTCCCGGACGCTAAGCAGGACGGGTGACCAGCGGAGGGCGTGAAGGCGGACGCCGAACTAACACATGTGCCCGGACCGCACGTTGGGAATGGACACCTACATTCACTTCATGACGCCGCCGTCAGCAGTCTGCGGGTCCGGGGATGCCCCGGGGCTGACGTTCGTGACGGTCGTCTACGAAGCCGAGTTGACGATGCTCGAGGTTCAGGCTCGGTCCTTCGACAGGTTCCTGCCTCCTGCTGCGGTGCGGTCCGTGTACATCCTCGACAACAGCCGGCGCGGCATGACGCTCGGTCGCCGGCGTCGTGTGGCCGGACTCTTCGGCAGACATGCCGCGCGCGTGCGGTTCGTCCGTGCCCAGGAGCTGGTCGGGCGCGTCGATGCCGGGGGGTGGCGCAGTCAGCAGCTTCTGAAGCTTGCCGTCGCGTCGTTGCTCGGCGACGAGCACTACGTCGCTCTCGATGCGAAGAACCACTTCGTCTCTGAGCCGGTCTCGACCTTCTTCGTATCCCGAGACGGGCGGGCGCGGGTGAGTGTGGGAGATGCGCGGACGGCTCGCTACCGTGACCAGCTTGAACGCGCGCTCGATTATTGCGGGCTGCCCCGCGAGCGCATGCAGTGGTTTCCCTGGCCTGTCACGCCATTCGTGCTGGACGCATGCCGGGTCCGCACCATGATGCGCGAGGTCGAGCAGGAGTGCGGTCGTCCCTTCGCGGAGGAGTTTCTCCGGGAATGGCTGTGGGAGTTCTGGCTGTACGCGGCCTGGACGCTGCGAAGCGAACCGATGGAAGCCGTCTTCGAGGCACGGTCAGAGGAATTCCTGACCATCTGGCCAGAGTCAGATTCCCGCGAGGCGGCGGCGGTGATCGACCGGGTCAGGACCGGTCAGACCCCCGTGCTGGGGATCCACCGTGCCGCGTACGAGAACTTCGACCCGTCCGTCGTCGCCGCGCTGTGCTCGTACTGGGTCGATCGAGGCATCTACGAGACCCTGGGGGACGCGGCAGACGCGGTCTCACGCATCAGTGCCGAGATCGGTGGTCAACGGCGCGTCGAACGTCGACGAGAACTTCGGCGGAAAGCAGGGCGAAGGACCCGGCGAGCCGTCCGCTGGGCGATGTCGCGGGCGACTCGCACGGGGCAGCATCTGGGAACTCGGCTGTTCCCGAAGCCGTAGCACGCAGGGGCAACAGCCACGTACATCTCAGGCGGTCAGCGATCCTGACCCAGGCGCCGGGCGAGGCGGTCAAGCGGTGCGACGCGCGAGCGCAGGCCTCTCACCGCCGACGAGTGCTTGACGTACGCCTCACTGGCCACCATGTAACGGGTGAGCGGGGGCAGGAAGGAGTAGTCGGGATAGGTCCGGTTGTAGGCCTGGTCGCCCCAGGGGTCGCCAGCAGGATCCGCAGCGAGCCGCCGGAAGGCAGCTGCCCGATTGTCCACCAGCGCCACCCGGGCCCATGTGGGTTCAGTGGACAGGAACCGATAGACCTCCGCCATCGAGGGGATCGGCAGGTCGTCGAGGACGAGCACGCCTCCGACGCGAACGAGGCGCCGAACGAAGTGAAAGTCGACGATGGGAATGGGGAAGGCATGCGCGCCGTCGATGAGAGCGAGGTCGACAGCGCCCTTGAGATCCGGGAGCACGCAGTCGGACAGCCCCGTGAGGAGCTGTAGCCGGTCGGTGTCGATACCGTGGTCCGCGCACCACTGCCGGACGGCGACGAACTCGGCTGGTGCCGGGCTGATAGCGCGATGGGCGCTGCCCAGCGCTGCGAACATGATCGTGCTGACGCCGACGCCGACCTCGAGCGTCGCGTGGCCCGGCTTCACGAGATCTGCCAGCAGGCGCAGCGTTCCCCGGGAGACATCCCACCGCTCACTGCCGCCGCGATGCAGCGTCGGTGCCTCTGCGAACAGCTCGGTGAGCACAGCATCGGCATTCATGACAACGGCATCCGCAGGCCGTCTACCTGGGTGAAGCCGTGGTGCAAACCTCGCAGGTAGGCGCCGATGCGTTGCCCCCTCCTAGGCCCGTTACGGGCCGCTTGAAGAGCAAGCTTCGCCACACTCCCGATCAGATACCAGAAGGACCTCAGATTCCGTGGCTGGACGAAGAAGCGGTACTCGATCGTGTTCCGGGTCTCGTAGTAGATCTTCCACGCCGGCTTTGTGGCGGCGGTACGAACCCGTCGATGGTGTACGACCGCCGAACGCTCCTCCACCGGGACGAGGTCGTGCCCGATCAGACGGGCCTGCAGGTACTCGGTGTCCTCGGCCCACCACACCAGCTCCGCGCGGGGGAGGCCAATCTCGCGGACGACGGCGGCGGAGATGAGAAAGCCGCACCACGCCGGTCTGACCCGAGCATCACCGGTCGCGTCGTCGATCCAGAGCGGAAAGACCGGGCGGTCCTCCGGCAGCGAGGCATGGCGGCCGAGCAACCGTCTGAGGCATTCAGGATCCGGGATGCAGTCGTCGTCCATGACCCACGCGACCTGGTGACCGGATTCGAGGAACGCCTGCAGGCCGGCTGCGTATCCGCCCGCAGGTCCGTCGTTGATCTCGCGGCGGATCAGGCGCCCGGGAACATCTCGCCCGCCGATCGTTGCCCGCGGCTGGCTGTCGTTGTCTATGACCAGCAATGCATCCGGGGCGACGTCCTGCCTCTCGATTGCTGTGAGGCACCGGTCCAGAGCCTCTGGCGCGCAGTACGTGAGGACGACGGCGAGAACGGACGGCGGGGCGGGCTCGCGAACTCCTCGCGGCAGCAGACCTCCGACCGCCTCAGGCATTCGTCGACGCTAGAGGCAGACGGCACGGCCGACCACACCTCAACAACTCGGCGGTCGGTTGTGCATGTCCAGTTCATCGAGCGTTGTCCCGCGGCAAGGGGTGACGGTGGTGGGGTCTTGCGGTGATGCGCCCATCCCCAGCCACCAAGCGGCGTCCGCGCGATCTCGCGACCCGCGTGCTCGGGGCGAAGCCGTCGATGCCTTTCGCCGACCGGGTTGCGGCCGCCCGGCTCGTCGGGGAGGCCAGCTCCGGATACGGGCCACAGGAGGCCTCGGCACTGGTGGACGTCTACAGCTGGAACCCTCGGACGACCCGGGCCCGGTGGATCGCCGCCGACGCGCTGAAGGCGGCCGGTCTGGCCAGGCGGGTGGACAACTTCGGCGATCTGCTGGGACCGGTCGTGGTCACGGAGATCTTGGACCGGCTCGGGTATATCGACTTCACAGCGGCAGCCGGACCGTCGAGGCTGCTCTCGGTAGGGTCGCTGCTGCACGCGGCCCGCGACGGCGACTGCATCTGGGGCAGCGGGATCTGGGGCTACCGCCGGACCGTCTGGGCGAACCCCGCGTCGCTCGACATCCGGGCCGTGCGTGGACCGCTCACCGGTAAGTACCTGCACGGGCTCGGCGCCCGGGTCCCATCGGTCTTCGGCGACCCGGCACTGCTCGTCGGCCAGCTCTGGGACGCGGGCGAGCTGCGCCGGGACGCGCCACTGCGTGACCTTGTGGTTGTCCCGCACTTCCGCGAGCTAGGCCTGCTGCGGCGCGGTCAGCCGGCCGTGGTGAGCCCGAGGGCGCCATTGGCCGACGTGCTCTCCCACATCGCGAGCAGTGCATTCGTCGTCGGTTCCTCGCTCCACGCGATCGTCGTCGCGGAGTCGCTTGGAATCGGTGCCAGGCTGGTGCGCAGCAGCGCCGAGCCGGAAGCGAAGTACCTCGATTACTACCTCGGGACCGGACGTTCCGGATACTCCGCTGCCACCTCGGTACGCGGAGCTGAGGCACTCGGCCCAGAACCGCCTCCGAGCTGGTCGGCGACGCCGCTGTTGAACGCGTTCCCCATTGACCTATGGCGAGAGCCCACGACCGAAGAGCCGCGGAGGCCTGGTGCAGCGAATACTGATCATCAGCACTCTGTTCCCGCCGGTGGCCGTCGGCGGCTTTGAGAGACGGTGCGCGCGGGTCGCGAACCGCCTCGCGAAGCACCACCGGGTGCGCGTCCTGACCAGCAACTACCCCTTGTCCAAAGTCACGGATGATGGCCGCGAGCCAGCGGCGAACGCGGCTCTCGAGATTCAGCGCGAGCTCCCGCTTGTCCGACAGAACCGGAGGGAGCTCGCGCTAGGACCGATCCACGCCATCCATGCGACCGCCCGGCTCAGGACGTCGATCGCTGACTTCGAGCCGGACATCATCTACGTCTGGAAGGCAGCGCACCTGCCGCACGCGATGTTGACCACCCTCCTGGCGACCTCACTCCCCATCGCGTTCAACTTCGGGGACGGTTGGCTGTCCCAGCTGTACGGGCCCCAGGATCCGTTCACACGTCATCTCTACGCGGCGGAGTCGCGCTCCTCGGCCCACCGGGCTCTCAGCCGCACCTACCGAGCGGTCGACCGGATGGCGCCGCAGCTGCACCTTCAACGGAGCTCGCGCCGATCCGTCGGCGTCGCGTGGGTGAGCGACTACCTCCGCTCGATCTCGAGCCTGCCCGACGAGGTAAGGCCGACCCGCGAGGAGACGATCCTGCCGTTCAGTCCGTTCGCCGCGTCGCTCAGCCGGGTCGAGCGCCGGCCGCCCGGGACGGGAGAGGTGGTCTTTGCCGGGCGCGTCGTGGAGGAGAAGGGGATCGAGACGGCTGTCACCGCCATGGTGGATGTCGTCGCCCGCCGCCCTGGCGCTCGGCTCGTCGTCGCGGGCCACGCCGACCGTGCGTACATCAGAACGCTCCGCGATCTCGCTCGCTCCGTCGGGCTGGCCGACGATGTCCTCGACGTCCGCGGGATGGTCGACGAGGGTGCCCTCGGCGAGCTGTTCGGGCGCGCCGACGTCGTCGTCATGCCGTCGACGTTCGAGCCTGCCGGGCTGGCGGCTCTCGACGCAGCGAGTGCACGGGTCCCGCTGGTGACGACGGGTGTCGGCGGGATCACCGAGCTGCTTCGCGCCGACGAGGCGCTGTTCGTGGAGCCCGGTCGACCCGAGGACCTAGCGAAGCGCATCTGCCAAGTGCTCGACGAGCCGGCCGCGACGGTGCAGCGGGTCGAGCGTGCCTTCGAGCGCAGCCTCCAGCTGTCCGAGGACGCGCACCTTGCTCGCACGACGACGTTCCTTGAGAACGTGATCAACGACGAACGGTCGCCCGGATAGAGCCGCGATTCGCGTGTCGTACCCGCGGCTCTCGTCGTGCTGGCGCGTCCGCCACGGCAGCAGGGCTTGTGCTCGAGTGTCCCCCGTCGCAACGGCAATGGCGGCTGTCGCTGTGAGCTGCTGCTCGGGGACCGGTCGTCGGCGGTCTCGGTGGGAACCGCAACGACACTGATTCAGTCTCCCGCCACCCGTACTCGGGTTCTGTGATCAAGCCTCGACGGTAACGACTCCTGAGCGAGCGATCTCGACGATCAGGGTGAGTGCTGGGCAGCTGGTGATGGTGACGGTGGAGTCCGCCATCGCCACCCCTTTCGTGTGCAGAGGCGGACGTCCGAGTTCCAGCACAGGACGGCGACACCGACAGCAGGTCACCAGGTCCGCCGGTCTGGCTGGGTTGGCGGCCTGCACGTTCGCCGTTAGCCTGCCGTGATGGTCGAGTTCACCTACCTCGAGGTCGAAGTCGGACCTGTGGACGAGGGCCCGGCAGAGGGCGAAGCCGACCCGGTTTCGATGCTGGAGACCCTCGCGGAACAGGGTTGGGAGATCGTGACCGACACCCTCCCGGCACACACCCGTCTGTTACTGATGCGCAAGCAGGTCTGAACGCAGCAACCCCACCATCCTGCGTCGCAGCGCAGCCGCGGCGTCATGGAGACTGAACCCTCTTGGGTCTGCCTGGATCCGGTTGACTGTTTGACGGTCAACCCCTGTGCCGTGAATCCGGATGACCCATCCGCTTCTAGGCGATGCCGCCGAGGAGGCGTTCGAGCCGGTCGACGGCGGTGTGGTCTTGGTTTGGCTCGCCGGGACGTCAGGCGCTGTGCATCGAGAAGCGTCGATCCATCTCGGCGGACATGTACTGCTCGGCAGGTCCGGTGGTGATCGCGTCGAGGATCCGCTGGGCTACATCGTCCGCGGTGTCCGGTGCTGCGTTCGATCCGCCAGACGGCGGCGGCGCGGAGCTCATCGTCGGGTCGACGGTCGCGTTCCGACCGAAGTTGGTCGCGGTCTGTCCGGGGTGCACCGCGGTGACGACGATGCCGTCGGCGGCGAGTTCGCCGCGGGCGGTGAGGGTCAGGCCGTTGAGCGCGTACTTGGTCGCCGCGTAGGCGCCGATGGTGGGGATGGCCATCTTGGAGACGTTGGAGCTGACGTTGATGATGGCCCCGCCGCCCTGCGCGCGCAGGTGCGGGATGACAGCCTGCATCGCCAGCAGCGGCCCGTAGACGTTCAGCTCGATGATGCTCTGGAAGTCGGGGATCTTGACGTCGGCGACGGCGGCGCGCAGTGCCCGGCCAGCGTTGTTGATTAGTACGTCGACGCGTCCGTAGTGGTCGACGACTGTCGCCACCATGGCAGCGATCGAGTCGGGGGCGGTCATATCGGCCTGGACGGCGAGGGCGCCGTCGAGCTCGGCGGCGAGGTCGTTGAGTTTGTCGATCGAGCGTGCTGCGAGGGCGACCTTCGCGCCGCGCGCGGCGCACAGTCGGGCGGTCGCTTCACCGATGCCCTCGGAGGCGCCCGTGACCAGGACGACCTTCCCTGCTACATCCATGGTGTCTCTTCTCTGCTCTTCTCTTTTCGGACCGGGCGGGATGGCATCTGTCCGGTGTGGGATCAGGGTGGCCTGAACGGGCGGAGCACCCTCGTCGCCGACCCAGTGGGCCACACCGGCAGGGTAGGGCGCAGGAAGCGACAGCACGAGATGGCCGAAGACCGCCGCCAAGGCGTCGCCGGTCTCGCCGCCGCCGACCCCGCGCAGCCGGGCGCACGTCACGATCATTGCTGGTGCAGATGTCCGGATGTGGTCGTTCCTGGAACTCGGTGGGGATCTGTTCGCCAGCTCCTGGCGTCGAAGACTCGGTCACCGAAAGGCCAAGGACATCGGCCATCCGCTGTGCGGCGGTATCGACGAGGTGCAGGTCGTGGACGGCGAGCCGCGCCCCTATGGACACTCCCCGGTTCTCGAGGCTGCGCTCAAGCTGGGTAAAGGTGCGGTCAGAACTGGGGTAGACACCGCTGCGGGTTCCGACGACCGCGTCGGCGACGATGCCCAGACCGCCGCGCAACGCGGCTGAACCGGCCACAACGGTCCCTCGGGCCTCGTCGTCGAGGGGTTGCATCCTCGTGACGTCGGCGCCGAGGCTGCGGCTGGAGTGCCGGGTCTCACTCGCGTAGCGGACGAGATCGGCAACCTGTGGGGCCGTACGCCCGCTTGGGGATCTGCGAATGGGGCTGGCGGCCGCCACGGACGTCTGGTACGCGGCGTCGACAGATCGGGCGAGAAGATGCAGCGCGGCGCGATCCACGGCCCCGCCCGCCAACGTCGCGCTCGTACTGGTGGTCAGGTCGCCGACCGAGGTCATGAGGTCGCGGAGGCTGCGACGGAGAACATCGCGAGATCGCAGCGGAAGAACCAGCGTCACGACAGCGATCGTGATCGCCGCACCGATGGCGGTTTCCTCCAGGCGCAGGACAAGCAGCGAATTCGTGAACTAGCCGGTCTGCACGTAGAGCTGGGAGGAGGCGACGGTGAGGCCGACGATCATGTGAAGGAGCTGACCTTCATCAGGGAGATCGCGAAGAACATCGACACCAGCACCACGATGATCGTCCAGTCGGGATGGTGTGGGCCAACGGCATGGGCGAGTCCGTCGCCGACGCTGATCCCGACCAGGGTTCTCAGAACGCGGAGCAGACCTTTGTTGACCTGCTCACCGGCGTTGCTGGTACCCATGAAGATGATGAACACGGCGAGCAACGCCCAGTAGAAGTGAGTACCGGAGCGCACGTCGCCGACGGTCACAGCGATGCCTGCCGCGACAGCAACCTGGATGGCAGCTCGGGTGTACGGGGCGAGCCGCACGCGGGTGAATCGGTGGCCGCCGACGAGCCCACTCGCGGAGAGCTCCGCGCTCACCTGGCAAGCGGCGTCCGGGCTGGCTCTGGGCCTACGCCAGAACCGGGCACCTCCCGGATCTGACAGTGCCCAACCTCAACAGCCCCGACCTGCCGTCCCCGACCTTCGCGCAGGCCTACGGCCAGTGGATGACCTCCGCGCTGCCCAGCTGGGAGGACGTCGCCTGGCTGCGCGAGCAGTGGGGCGGCGCGTTCATGGTCAAAGGGATCACCCGCGTCGACGACGCGAAGCGGGCCGTCGATCTCGGCGCCACCGCGATCTCGGTGTCCAACCATGGCGGGAACAACCTCGACAGCGAACCGGCAACCATCCGGATGCTCCCTGCGGTGGCTGATGCGGTCGGCAGCCAGATCGAGGTGCTCCTCGACGGCGGCGTTCGGCGCGGCGACGACGTCGTGAAGGCCCTGGCGCTCGGAGCCAGAGCCGTGACGATCGGCCGCGCGTATCTGTGGGGCCGGGCCGCCAACGGTCAGGCCGGCGTGGAGAACGTCCTCGACATCCTGCGCGGCGGGATCGATTCCGCCGTCCTCGGCCTCGGTCACGCATCTGTGCACGACGTCACCAGCGACGACGTCATCGTCCCGCCGACGTTCGCACGACGCATCGACGCCCAGGACGCGGAGACCGAACCGACGCCGGCTGGCCGCACACGACGATAGGCGGGCCTGCACGCGGGACGTCGTTGCGTCGCCCGTTCGCGGTGAGCTCATCCCTGAGCGAACCCCGTCGCGGTGGCCTCAAGCGGGAGGGCGCCGCTGTCGATGCAGGAGGGGTCTGTCGTCCAGATCCCCGCGACACGATTGCCGGATCTTTCGACGTCGGGAGCAGGGATGGCACGTCGCCCGCACCATCGCCGCCCTCGATGTGGTGCTGGCCTTCACGGACGCCGTCCTCACCCGGCAGGCCCCGGGCTGCTCGAAGCCGCCGCCGTCGACCGGTCCGCCCGGTTCACCCCGGCACGGGTCTGCGCCGACCGCGGTCGAAACCGAGGATCGGCGGCCGTCGAGATCGGAGTCGATCTGGGTGAGGGCTGGTCCTTCGGCCGTCCGCGAGCACGAGCGGCCGGCGGACCGAGCTCTGCCTCGAGCTCGGCCAGCCGATCTTCTGGGACGAGAGACCGCATCTCGAACGTCTCCATGAGCCGGGCGAAGGAGAGTGCCGCATGAGCGCCGAGCTGAACGCCAGCGCGAAGCACGAGGCCGCGCCTGACGGCGTCCTCGATCGCCGGACCGGCAAGGCACTCCCAGCCCAAGAGCTCCCGGGAGAGCGCCCGCCGGAGCCGCGAGTGGCCGACACGACACCGAGCGACTCCACGCGCCGGCCCGACCCGCAGGACCGCGTGGGCCTACGTGAGGTACTGGCCGGCGCCGGGATCCACAGTGTCTTCCAGCCCATCGTCCACCTCGATGACGGCACGGTCGTCGCGTACGAGGCCCTCGCCCGCGGTCCGATCGGACCCTGGGAACGGCCGGACGCGTTGTTTGCGGCCGCACGTGAGGAGGGCCTGCTCGCCGAGCTCGACGACGCCTGCCGACGGGCAGCCCTGCGCGGCGCGGTGGGAACCGGCCTCGGCACACCGCTCGCCCTCTTCGTGAACGTGGAACCGGAAGTCCTCGAGACGGCTCCCGTCGATCAGCTCCTGGCGATCGCGCAGAGCGCGCCGGGTGGGCTGCGAGTGGTGCTGGAGATCACCGAGAGAGCGTTGGCACACCGGCCGGCGGAGCTGCTGCAGACGGTCGACAGGATCCGGTCGTTCGGCTGGGGCGTCGCTCTCGACGACGTCGGGGCGGACCCGCTGTCCTTGGCGTTCATGCCGTTGCTTCGGCCGGACGTCGTCAAGCTCGACCTGCGGCTCGTGCAAGGCCAGGTCGGCCCGGACGTCGCGGAGATCATGAGCGCTGTCAACGCCTACGCGGAAGAAGCCGGCGCCCTGATCCTCGCCGAAGGCATCGAGACCGAGGAGCACCTGCAGCTGGCCCGGGCGCTCGGCGCCCGCCTCGGGCAGGGCTGGTTCTTCGGCCGGCCCGCCGCCGAGGCGACGTCGCTCTACCCGGTCGGTGAGCTCACGCTCCCACCGGCGGTCTCTTCGATGCGCGGCGACCGCTCGCCGTTCGAGTGCTTGCCGGTGGGGACGCCGGTCCGTCGAGCCCCGAAGAGACTGCTCATCCAGCTCAGCAAGCACCTCGAGCGGGAGGCCAGCCGACAGGGCCACACCGCGATGGTCACGTCGACCTTCCAGCACGCTCGGCACTTCACCCCGAGCACCTTCGCGCGCTACGCCCGGTTGGCCGAGAGCATCGGCTTCGTCGGTGCCCTGGGAGAGGACCTGCCGTCGGACCCGGCGCCAGCGGTGCGCGGCGCGACCCTCCTCGACGGCGATCCCGTCCGCGGCGAGTGGGATGTCACGGTCATAGCTCCGCACTACGCAGCCGCCCTCCTCGCCCGTGACCTGGGCGATCAGGGACCAGATGCCGACCGGAGGTTCGAGTTCGCCCTGACCTTCGACCGCTCCACCGTCGTCGCCGCGACGAACGCCCTGCTCGTTCGCATCGCCCCGCGTGTCGGTCAGGCGGGCGAGCAGCCGGCGGCCGCCCTCATCGAGGCGACGCTCAAGGCGCGCTCCGGTGCGCTCCTGTCCGCCGGGAGCCAGACCGAGACCTCGCTGGAGCGGGCGCTGGCGGCGACCCCCACCGGTGTCGTCATCGCCGACGCCACCCGCGCCGACCTTCCGCTCGTCTATGTCAACGCAGCCTTCGAACGGCTGTCCGGTCTGCGGGCCGAGGACGTGCTGGGGCGCAACTGCCGCATCCTGCAGGGAGCGGCCACCGACCCGGCCGCGGTGGCCCGTATCCGGACCGCGGTCGCGAGCGGCACCGAGTGCCGCGAGCGGCTGCTCAACTACCGCGGCCCGGAGGGCGAGCCCTGGTGGAACGAGCTCTACCTCGCGCCGGTACGGGCAGCCGACGGTGCGATCGTGCACTTCATCGGGATCCAACACGACGTCACGGCGCAGGTCGACGCCGAGGACGCCCTGCACGAGGAACGGGAACGGGGCCGGACCTACCTCGCCCGCATCGAGGAGCTCGCCTTCCAGGACCCCCTCACCGGCCTGCCCAACCGCCGCCGCGTCGAGGAACGGACCGAGATGCTGTTCTGGGAGGCCGAGGCGACGGACACCTCCGTGGGGCTCCTGTTCCTCGACCTGGACGCCTTCAAAGCCGTCAACGACGCCCTCGGGCACGCGACCGGTGACCAGCTCCTGCGGCTCGTGGCCGACAAGCTCCGCGGCAGGCTGCGGCGCGACGACCTCCTCGCGCGGCTCGGAGGTGACGAATTCCTCGTCGTCCTGCCCCGGCTCTCGCGAGCCGCCGCCGCCGACCAGGCGCGCGCCATCGCGCGACAGCTCCAGGAATGCCTCACCGAGTGCGAGCTCGACGGCACGACGTTGAACGTCGGTGTGAGCATCGGCGCCTCGACCTATCCGCAGGACGGCAGCGAGTTCGGGGTGCTGCTGCACTGCGCGGACACACGGATGTACGGCCACAAGTCCCGCCGTCGTCCCGTGAGCTGACCGCGGCACCCGACCGCTGCGTCTCGCAGCTCGAGGCGTCGGGCGTTCCGGTCGCGGCGGTGGCAGCGAATCGCTGCTGTGCAGGGCGTCGGGACGCGTCAGCCGGTACGGCGACCGACGACGGCGTAGAGCGGGTCGCCCGGTCCGGCCGCCGGCCAGCGCACCTCGGGCT
>CAJCIY010000239.1 GCA_903970495.1 Candidatus Melainabacteria bacterium
ACTCGTTCTACCCGGACCAGGATTCGGTGACCTTCACCGGCTTCGACGAGAGCCTCAAGCTGAGCATCCGCGCCAAGCGCTTCGCCGAGCATCTGGCAGGCGGGCAGTCCGAGCCGATCAATCCGGACGAGACCGCAAAGCAGGCGCTGGAAGAACTCAGGCGCCGGGAGGCCGTCAGGTCGGCGACCGACAGCCAGGTCTCGGCCTGCTGGATCAGGACGCGGGCGAGCGAGGCGTCGCGGCGGGAGAACGCGCCGTCGCCCGGGCGGCGCAGCGCGTAGAGCAGGGCCATCGGACGCTCGGCGGGACCGACCCGCATGCCGCAGCTCGGCGCGCCCTCGGCGACGCCGAGCACGACCCCGCCGGACAGGACCTCGGGGATCCAGTGCTGCTGCATCGCCGAGACCGGGACGCGCTCGCGCCGGGGCGCGGCATGCTCGTCGCCGGCGTACTGCAGCAGCCCGTCGGAGGCGAAGAGCAACAGCGTCACGTCGGCGCCCAGCAGGCGGGCCGCGGTGGTGACCACGACCTGGGCCGACACGTCGACCGATCCGCCGCCGGCCTGCTCCTGGCCGTGGGCGAGCTCGGCGAACAACCGGGCCTCGGCGGCCCGGCGGGAGGTCTGGTCGAACGAGGACCACAGCAGCAGCACGGGCACGAGCAGCCCGACCAGCCCCGCGGGCGCGGTCAGCGTGAGCCACGCGGCGAGCAGACCCACCGAGGCGCTCCCGGCGGTGTGGACGATCGCCAGCGGAGCGTTGCTCCCGAGCACGCGGAGCGGCGAGCGGCGGGTGGTCACCGACACGATCGCCGCGACCAGGGCGGTCTGCACCAGGCAGTACGTCGCGATGGCCGCCGCGGCCGCCGACAGCCGGGGTACGTCGGCACCGAGCACGACGTGCTGGACCAGGCAGGCAGCCGCCATCGACGCGGCGCACTGGCACATGTTGAAGACGATCTTGGGCGCGGCCTTGCGCTTCAGCAGCTGGGCGACGGCGACGCCGCCGGCGAGGCCGATCACCACCCAGGTGCCGGGTGCGAGCACCAGGACGAGCGCGAGCACCGCGTCGGTGACCGAGAAGTGCCACTGCTGACGACCGACCTGGACCGAGGCGCCGGCGAGCTCGGTGACGGCGATGGCCAGGCCGAGCGCGGGCAGCGCCCACAGCGCGGGGTGCCCGAACGGCGTCGCGAGCGACAACCCGAGAGCGGCCGCGGCCGCGACGACGGTGAGGGCCAGGACGGCCGGCGGCAGGCTGCGGTCCGGCCGGACGGCGGGCACGGTGTCCCGCGGCCACTGCGCGACGCTGCCGGCGGGCAGCGGACGCGTGGTCGTCAGGTCGGGGGCGAACTCGGCCACGCTCAGCCCCAGGTGGAGGTGTCCGCCGGCGCCGAGTGCTGCGGTGCGGCCTGCGCGGCGACCGGGGCGGCGGCGGCGAGCCCGGACACGACGACGCCGGTCGCGACCACGAGGCCCAGCACGCGGCGACGGATCGGGCGTGGCGACCGGGGGGTCCGCGGACGGTTCGCGCTCATGACTGGCCTCCGATGCGGCGGGTGCGACCTGCTCAGACGTACGGGCGACACCCGACAGACGGTGACGCTCGCGACAGGTACGCTGCGGCGCCATCGGGAGCATCGTGACTAGGGCATCGAGCGCAGTCTGGCAGACCTTGACGCAGCAACCAACGACCCGGTGACGATTCGCCCGGTCGGCGCAACCGGGACCGTCGGGCGGCCCCGGGCACGCGGGGCGGAGTCGCCGGCCACCGCCCGGGTGATGCCGTGACGGCGACTACAGACAGTGACGGTCGGTGCCGACACCAACCGGGACGTGGGGGCACCAGGCTCCTCGTCACGACGGAGGACGACGATGACGGTGATGGCCACTCCGCTGCCGCAGCACATGACCGGTCCGGTCGGCAGCCCCGCGGCGGTGAGCGGCTCGCTGGCGTTCACCGCGATGGTCGTCGACGACCATCCCCTGATCCGCGAGTCGATGGTGACGCGCCTGCACGGCATGGGCGCGACCGACATCGTCGAGGCCGCCAGCGTCGCCGAGGCGCGGGCCCGCGCCCGGAGCGGCCCGCGCGACCTCGGTGTCCTGGACCTGGCGCTCCCCGACGGCTCGGGGCTCGAGCTCATCGGCCAGCTGCGCGCCGAGGGCTGGGGCCGGCTCGTCGTGCTGTCCGCCGCCGACGACCCGCACGCGGTCCGCGCCGCCTTCATGGCCGGCGCGCAGGGCTACCTGCTCAAGTCGGCCTCGCCGACCATCGTCGCCGACGGCGTCCGCCGGGTCCTCGACGGTGGCGTGTACGCCGACCCCAGCGTGGCCTCGCTCCTCGCCGCCGGCATCCGCGGCGGGGTGCAGCAGAGCGACGGCGGCACCGGCGAGCTGTCGGCCCGCGAGATCGAGGTCCTCAAGCTCGTCTCCGACGGGCAGTCCAACAAGCAGATCGGCGAGGCCCTCGGCCTCTCCGCGCTCACCGTCAAGAGCCACCTCGCGCGGATCGCCCGCAAGCTCGGCACCGGCGACCGCGCCGAGATGGTCGCCATGTCCATGCGGGCCGGCGTCATCCGCTGACGCCCCGGGTTCGGGCGGGGGCGGATGACGCCGCACCGGCTGCGCGTCATCCGCTGACCGCCTGACCGGCCCGTCGCGGCCCGACCGGTCGCGGCCGCCGTACTGTCGTGCGCCGTGACCTGCCGATGACGACGGAGCCGGCGGACGTGGTCCCCGACCCGCCCGAGCCCGAGCTGCCGCTGCTGCTCGAGCCGGCCGGCGGCATCCCGCCGGTGGTCGACACCCCCGAGGGCCTGACCGAGGTCGTGAGTGCCATCGCGGCGGCGCCCGGCCCGGTCGCCCTGGACGCCGAGCGGGCCTCGGGCTACCGCTACTCGCAGCGCGCGTACCTCGTGCAGATCCGGCGTGGCGACGCGGGCATCCGGCTCGTCGACCCGATCGGCACCGGCGACCTGGCCGCACTCGGCAACGTCGTCGCCGGCGCCGAGTGGGTACTGCACGCAGCGAGCCAGGACCTGCCGTGCCTGGCCGAGATCGGGATGGTGCCGACCCGCCTGTTCGACACCGAGCTCGCCGGGCGGCTGCTCGGCTACCCGCGGGTCGCGCTCGGGACGATGGTCGCCGAGCTCCTGGGCGTACGCCTGGAGAAGGGCCACTCCGCCGCCGACTGGTCGACCCGGCCGCTGCCCGACCCGTGGCTGGCGTACGCGGCCCTGGACGTCGAGCTGCTGCTGGAGCTGCGGGACGTGCTGGCCGCGCAGCTCGACGAGACCGGCAAGCGGGAGTGGGCGGAGCAGGAGTTCGCGGCGACGATGGCGGCGGCGACCCGTCCCCCCGCGCCGCGGGCCGAGCCGTGGCGGCGTACGTCCGGGATCCACGGCCTGCGGACGACCCGGCAGCTCGCGGCCGTCCGCGCGCTGTGGGAGGCGCGGGACGCACGCGCCCAGGCCCGCGACATCGCACCCGGCCGGGTGCTGCCCGACAAGGCGATGGTGGCTGCCGCGCAGGCCGACCCGGCCGACCGCGACGCCCTGCTCGCGCTGCCGGTCTTCTCCGGCCCGCGGATGCGCCGCAGCGTCGACGTGTGGTGGCGCGCGCTGGCGAAGGCCCGCGCACTGCCCGACTCGCGGCTCCCCCGAATGGCGCCCGCCGCCGGCGACGGGCCGCCGCACCCGAGCCGCTGGGCGGACCGCGACCCGGTCGCCGCGGGCCGGCTCACCCGGTCCCGCGCCGCGGTGCTCGCCATCGCCGAGGAGCGGTCGCTGCCGGTCGAGAACCTGCTGGAGCCGGCGCTGCTGCGGCGGCTCGCGTGGGAGCCGCCCGCGGGCGACCTCGGCGAGGCGCTGGCCGAGGGCGGTGCCCGGCCGTGGCAGATCGGGCTGGTCGAGCCGGCGATCGCCGCCGCGTTCGTCGATCCGGCGTAACCGGCTTGACCCGACCTGGGACGGTGCGGCCGATGGACGACCTCCGGCTGCTGCCCTGCCCACCAGACCTGCGTACGCGGGCGGCCGAGATCGTCGGCGGCAACCTCGCCGACCCGCCCACCGTCGACGGCGCGACGCTCGCGTCGCTGCTACCGGCCGGGCTGGTGCCCGGCGCGGGGTGGCCGAGGGGCGACGACCTCGTCGGGATCGCGTCCTCGCCGGAGAACCGGCTGGTCGTGCTCGGCAACGAGGTGATCGGCGGCTGCGGCCCGATCGGCGGGCCCGACGAGGCCGGCGTGCAGGAGATCGGGTACGGCTTCGCGCCGCCGTACCAGGGCCGCGGGATCGGGACCGCCACCATCCGG
>CAJCIY010000240.1 GCA_903970495.1 Candidatus Melainabacteria bacterium
CCCGCCGGCCGAGCGGACCACCGATCGCGGTGCTCGTCGCCCGGATGACGGGGTCGGCCTGCGAGGGTGGCAGCGGATCGGGCTCGCCCTGCAGGCCGCCGGGGTCGGCGGTCACCGGGGGATCCTCGCACCCGGCCCGCCTCGTCGCGCGCTGCCCGGCCGGGCGCGCCGGGTCCGTGCGCCTAGCCCCGCACGGCCCGCCGGCGCGTCACCTTCGGCCTGGTCTCGCCGTACACGGTGCTCGAGACCAGGTGGTTCCAGTGGCAGTGCCGGCAGACCTCGACGACGTACGCGGTGATCTCGCCGTAGGCAGCCGCCAGCTCGCCGAAGTCGCGGGTGGCGCACGCTCGGCCGGAGCTCTCGCCGAGGCCGTCGCCGAAGACGTAGGTCACCCGCGTCAGCGGCTCGGCGTGGTGGCACACCGGGCACGCGGTCTCGGTCGGCTCGCCGTGATGACGGGCAGCCCGCAGCAGGTACGGATGGGCGTCGCACACGTCCTGCCGCTCGGCACGGCCGCGGCTCAGGTCGGCCAGCGTCGCCCGCCGCGCGAGGGCGTAGTCGATGACGGCCCGGGGCCGGGGGTTCGGCACCGGAAGAGGCTAACGCCCGGCGGCCGGTGGAGCAGCCGGTCACCGCGACCGACCGGTGCGGAGCTGCCGGACACCTGCGGGACACCCGGCGTGCCCCCCGTGCTTGCGCGCCCGCCATGCCGTGTCGTATCGTCCTGACGTATCGCTTCGATACATCGCAGCCACCCATCGCCGCGATGTGTCGGGGAGACAAATCGTTGACACCGTGACAGACACCAGCCGTGACAGGAGCCCCGTCATCAGCCCCACGCCGGTCCCCGCGCCGAACACGCCCATCAGCGTGCTCGACCTGGCCGTGCTGGGTCTGCTGCACGAGGCGCCCATGCACGGGTACGAGATCAAGAAGAAGCTCAACGCCAGCCTCGGCGCGTTCCGGGCGTTCTCCTACGGATCGCTCTACCCCTGCCTCCGGCGGCTGCAGGCAGCCGGCCTCATCGCCGTCGACGACTCCGCCGCGGTCGGCTCGCTGTCCGGCCGTAGCAAGGTCGTCTACACGCTGACCGCCGACGGCAAGGACCGTTTCGCCGACATGCTGGGCGACGCCGGACCGGCCGCCTGGGAGGACGACGCGTTCGGCGTCCACCTGCGCTTCTTCGGGCAGACCCCGCCGCCCGCCCGGCTGCGCATCCTCGAGGGACGCCGCAGCCGCGTCGAGCAGCGGCAGGAGGGCCTTCGCGCCGACCTCGCCCGTACCCGCAGCCGGCTCGACTCGTACACGCTGACGCTGCAGGAGCACGGCCTCGACTCGGTCGAGCGCGAGGTCCGGTGGCTTGGCGAGCTCATCGACTCCGAGCGCGCGGCGGCCCAGGCGGCACTCGGCGCCGACCCCACGAACGGCAAGACCAGCACGAGCACCAGCAGCACGAGCACAACGAGCACGGCCTCATGAGCGACACCACCCCCGTCGGCGCGTCCGCTCCGGCACGAACAACAGAGGAGACCCGTATGGGTTCCGAGCGTCCCCAGGTCCGGGTCGCGATCGTGGGCGTGGGCAACTGCGCCTCGTCGCTGATCCAGGGCGTCGAGTTCTACCGCGACGCCGACGCCTCCCAGCGCGTCCCCGGCCTCATGCACGTCCAGCTCGGCGACTACCACGTCTCCGACGTGGAGTTCGTCGCCGCGTTCGACGTCGACGGCAAGAAGGTCGGCCGCGACCTGTCCGAGGCGATCGTGGCGTCCGAGAACAACACGATCAAGATCTGCGACGTGCCGCCGACCGGCGTCACCGTCCAGCGCGGTCACACCTACGACGGGCTCGGCGAGTACTACCAGCAGGTCGTCGACGAGGCAGACCAGGCGCCCGTCGACGTCGTGCAGGTGCTCAAGGACAGCCGCGCCGACGTGCTGGTCTCCTACCTGCCGGTGGGCAGCGAGCAGGCCGACCGCTTCTACGCGCAGTGCGCGATCGACGCGAACGTCGCCTTCGTCAACGCGCTGCCGGTGTTCATCGCCAGCGACCCGACGTGGGCGAAGAAGTTCGCCGACGCCGGCGTCCCGATCGTGGGCGACGACATCAAGTCGCAGGTCGGCGCCACCATCACCCACCGCGTCCTCGCGAAGCTCTTCGAGGACCGTGGCGTCGAGCTGCTGCGCACGTACCAGCTGAACTTCGGCGGCAACATGGACTTCAAGAACATGCTCGAGCGCAAGCGCCTGGAGTCCAAGAAGATCTCCAAGACGCAGTCGGTCACCTCACAGATCCCGCACGAGATGCGCGGCGCCGACGTCCACATCGGGCCGTCGGACCACGTGCCGTGGCTCGAGGACCGCAAGTGGGCGTACGTCCGCCTCGAGGGCCGCTCGTTCGGCGACACCCCGCTCAACCTGGAGTACAAGCTCGAGGTCCACGACTCGCCGAACTCGGCAGGCGTGATCATCGACGCGATCCGCGCCGCGAAGATCGCCAAGGACCGCGGCGTCGCAGGCCCGGTCTTCTCCGCCAGCTCGTACTTCATGAAGAGCCCGCCGGTGCAGTACAGCGATGACGAGGCCCGCGAGGCCGTCGAGGACTTCATCGCCGGGCGCCGTCAGGACTGACGTCCTGCGAGAGCACCGAACCGTTCCGGGGGCCCCGGACCGCAGCCGCGGTCCGGGGCTCTCGGCCGTCGGCGGCAGGGTCAGAGCTTGGGGATGATCCCCGTCGGGAGGATCACGATCGTGGGGGTGGTCGACGGCGCGACCAGGCCCAGCACGGTGCCGAGCAGGGTCCCGACGAGCGTCGACGTCGTCGGCGTGGGGGTCGGCGCCGCGGTCGTCGGCGCTGCGACCGTGCTCCCGACACCGGTCGGCGTGGACGGCTGCGGACTCGCGGACGCGCCGGTCGCGGGAGCCGACGCCGAGGTCACGGGCGTCCCGCCGCCACCGCCCGAGCCGCTCCCGGAGCCGCTCCCGGAGCCGGGGTCCCCGCCCGTGCCGCCCGTGGATCCGACGGTCGTGCCGGCGCCGGCGCTGCCCACGCCGGTCAGGCCGTCGACGACGCCGCCCGGGAGCCCGGCCGTCGCATCGCCGAGCGAGGTGATGGGACCGGTGCCGACCAGGACGCCCGAGAGCGGCGAGCCGGCGACGGCCGGCGCGAGCAGCAGCGCCGTCTCGCGCTGGATGTCCGCGAGGTGCGCGCCCACGAGCTCCGCGACGACACCCCACGACCCACCCGCAGCCCGCAGCGCGACGGCGAGGGCGTAGGTCCGGGAGACGTTCCCCCCGACAGCGCCCGCCATCGCGGCCGGCAGCACCCGGTCCGCCAGCGCACCGGTCGACACCTCGGAGGCCGGGACGACGGTGGCGGTCCGCTGCGCGAAGCCCGCCGCGTCCTGGGCCTCGGCCGGCGCGTCGATCTGGGCAGCGCCGCGGTCGAGAGACCGGTCGAGGGACACCAGCGCCGGCGCGGCCACGACGTCGAGGGCGTCGTCCCGCAGCGAGAGCGGCGGGGAGGCGGTCGGGAGCTCGGAGCCGGGTACGTCCGCCTCGTGCAGCGCGGGCACCGCGAGCGACGTCCCGTCCGCCGTCACCTGGGCGCCGCCGCCGTCGTAGACCGCCACGCGGACCGCGAACCCGCGCTCCACCCGTACCGCGGTCCGGCCGACGTCGCCCACGGTGACCGGCCCGGCGACCACGGTCGCGGCAGGGCCGGCGCGGTGGTCGAGCACGATGGTGCCGTCGTCGAGCAGGTAGCGCGACCTGCCCGCGACCACGAGCTCGGAACGAGGGCCCACGGTCGTGATGCGGCCG
>CAJCIY010000241.1 GCA_903970495.1 Candidatus Melainabacteria bacterium
GCGCCGGCGACGAGATCGTGTCCGCCGCGAGCCTGTACGGCGGCACCTTGACGCAGCTCGACGTGACGCTCCGCCGGTTCGGGGTCGACACGACGTTCGTGCCCGGCACCGACCCGGCCGACTACGCGGCGGCGATCACCGAGAGGACCAAGCTCGTCTACGCCGAGGTCGTCTCCAACCCGTCCGGCGAGGTCGCCGACCTCGCGGGTCTCGCGGCGGTCGCCCACGACGCCGGGCTGCCGCTCATCGTCGACGCCACCACGGTCACGCCGTGGGTGTGCCGCCCCATCGAGCACGGGGCCGACATCGTGCTGCACTCGGCGACCAAGTTCCTCGGCGGCCACGGCACGACGCTGGGCGGCGTCGTCGTCGAGTCGGGTCGCTTCGACTGGGGCAACGGCAACTTCCCCGCGATGACCGAAGCGGTCGCGTCCTACGGCGGGGTCCGCTGGTGGGACAACTTCGGCGAGTACGGCTTCCTCACCAAGCTGCGGTCCGAGCAGCTCCGCGACGTGGGTGCCTCGCTGTCGCCGATGTCGGCGTTCCTGCTGCTGCAGGGCGTCGAGACGCTGCCGCAGCGGATGGACGCGCACCTCGCCAACGCCCGCACCGTCGCCGAGTGGCTCGAGGCCGACGACCGCGTCTCGTACGTCCGCTGGGCCGGGCTGCCCTCCAGCCCGCACCACGCGAAGGCTGCCACGTACACCCCGGCCGGGCCCGGCGCCGTCTTCGCGTTCGGCGTGAAGGGCGGCCGGCAGGCCGGGCAGACGTTCATCGAGTCCGTCGAGCTCTGCAGCCACCTCGCCAACATCGGCGACGCCCGCACCCTCGTGCTGCACCCGGGCTCGACGACCCACCGGCAGCTCACCGACGCGCAGCTCGAGGCGGCCGGCGTGCCCGACGACCTGATCCGCATCAGCGTGGGACTCGAGGACGTCGAGGACATCCTGTGGGACCTCGACCAGGCGCTGACGGCGGCCACCAAGTGAGCGCTTGCGCGAGCGGCAGGAGCGATCGGTGAGCCGCAGCTGGGAGGGGCCGTCGGCGGCGGAGCGCCTCGCGCTGCTGCGGCGGACGAAGACCGTCGCGATGGTCGGCGCCTCGAGCAACCCGGCGCGGGCGAGCTACTTCGTCGGCACCTACCTCCTCTCGACCTCGCCGTACGACGTCTACTTCGTGAACCCGGCGGCGGACACGATCCTCGGCGAGAAGGCATACGCGTCGCTCGCCGACCTGCCGGTCGTACCCGACGTCGTCGACGTCTTCCGCAAGCCCGCGGACCTGCCGCAGGTGCTCGACGAGGCCATCGCCGTCGGGGCGAAGGCGATCTGGCTGCAGCTCGGGCTCTGGGACGAGGAGGTCGCCCGGCGTGGGGAGGCGGCAGGCCTCGAGGTCGTCATGGACCGCTGCATGAAGATCGAGCACGCCCGGTTCCACGGCGGCCTGCACCTCGCCGGCTTCGACACCGGCGTCATCTCCTCGCGGCGCTCGCTGCGGTGAGGGTGGACCTCGGCGAGGTCGCCCTCGGCTCCGGCGACACCATCCCGGTCACGGTCGCGTACGAGACCTGGGGCCGCTACACCGGCGACAACGCCGTGCTCGTCTGCCACGCACTGACCGCCGACAGCCATGTCGCGGGCGAGGGCGGCTGGTGGGGCGACGTCGTCGGCCCCGGCGGCGCGCTCGACACCGACCGGTGGTTCGTGGTGTGCCCGAACGTCCTCGGGGGCTGCCGCGGGACGACCGGACCCGCGACGCCCGCCCCGGACGGCGCCGCCTGGGGCAGCCGCTGGCCGCGGGTCACCGTCCGCGACCACGTCGCCGTCGAGTCGCTGCTCGCCGACCACCTCGGCATCGACCGCTGGGCCGCGGTGCTCGGCGGCTCCATGGGCGGCATGCGCGCGCTGGAGTGGGCGGCGACGTACCCGGAGCGGGTGCGCGGCCTGTTCGTGCTCGCGACCGCTGCCGCGGCCAGCGCCGAGCAGATCGCCTGGTGCCACACCCAGCTCGCCGCCATCGAAGGCGACCCCGAGTGGCACGGCGGCGACCACACCGGCGCCGAGCGGGGGCTCGCGACCGCCCGCATGATCGCGCACGTCACCTACCGCTCCGAGGCCGAGCTCGCGGAGCGCTTCGGCCGGGCACCGCAGCCCGGTGAGGACCCGGCGGCGGGCGGCCGGTACGCGGTCGAGTCCTACCTCGACCACCACGGCGAGAAGCTGGTCCGGCGGTTCGACGCCGGCTCCTACGTCTCGCTCACCCGCGCGATGGACGGCCACGACGTCGGCGCCGGCCGCGGCGGGGTCACGGCCGCGCTCGCCCGCTTCCGCGGTCGTCCCAGCGTGGTCGCGGCCATCGACTCGGACCGGCTCTACCCGCCGTACCAGCAGGCGGTGGTCGCCGCGGCGCTCGGCGTCGAGCTCGACGTCGTGCACTCCCCGTACGGCCACGACGGCTTCCTGCTCGAGACCGCCCAGGTCGGCGGCCTGGTGAAGGGCCTGCTCGACGCGGTCTCCGCGGGCTGACCTGCCCGACGGCTACTCGACCAGGTCGACCTCGTGCAGCGACCCGTACCGGCTGAGCGTCGGCAGGTACGCGACGGGGTCGACCGGCCAGTCCCACGCCCGCACCTGCGCCCCGGACCGCCGGCTACCGCGGGGCTCACCGGTCGAATCCCTCCACGACGGCCTGGCCCGGCGGCTGCGTCGCCGCGCGCTGCTCGACCGCCGCGATGGAGGCCGCGGCGCGGGAGCAGGGGAACCCGTACGAGGCGCGTACCCGTTCGCTGGCCTCGGTCAGCGCGGTCCGCATCCGCGCCACCAGGTCGGGCACCGCGTACGCGTCACCTTCGCCCAGGTGGTCGGTGACCACGAGCGACGGGCTGTAGACGTGCTGCAGCGACCCGTCGGGCCAGCGGAGCCGGACGTGGATCTCGGGCATGCGAGCACGGTAGCTGCGCGAGGATGGGCGGCGTGATCTACCACCTGACGACGCCCGAGGCGTGGGCCGAGGCGCAGCAGAGCGGCCGGTACGAGCGTTCGACCCGCGACGCCACCCTCGCCGAGGTCGGCTTCGTGCACTGCTCGGAACGCGACCAGGTCGCCCGTACGCTCGGGGCGTTCTACGCCGACCTCGACGAGGTCGTGCTGCTCGGCGTCGACGAGGCGGGGCTCGACGTCCGCCGCGAGCCGGCTGACGGGCAGCTGTTCCCGCATGTCTACGGGCCGATCCCGGTCGCCAGCGTCGTGACGGTCGCCGTGTTCGCCCCCGGTCAGCCGCTGCCGCTCTGATCGAGCAGCGCCGCGCGCTCGGACCCGTCGAGTGGGCGCGGCCGGCGCTCGTCGTCGACGGCCACCAGCGTCACCCGCCCGGTGGCGACGTGGGTCTCCCCGGTCCAGAGCTCGTGGAGCAGCCGGATCGAGGTGCGGCCGATCCTCTCGACCGACACCACCACGGTGACCGAGCGGACCTCCGCGGCGATCTCGTGCCGGTGGTGGCACTCGCTGTGGACCACGAGGACGTGGCCGCGCAGGGCGCCGCCGTGGGCCCGCATGAACGCGACCCGTGCGGTCTCCATGTAGGCGAAGAAGGTCACGTTGTTGACGTGCCCGAGCGGGTCGAGGTCGGCGAACCTCGTCTGGATGTCCGTCGTGACCGCGGTGCTCACGGCCGAGAGGCTAGAGGGCGGGGCCGGCCGCGGCGTCCACGGCTGACCGGCAGGTCACAGATGGGTCACAGGCCGGCTTCAGGGTAGGTGGGCAAGCACCGGTCGAGCAGCAGACCCGTCCGATCCCGCCGAAGCCGGAGGTTCACCCGTGCAGACCTCACTCGACCTGCCCGCCCGCGCCATCAAGCCCCGTTCCGAGGGTCTCACGATGGTCATCGACAGCGGCCTGCCGCTGGGCACGTTCCGCGACGTGATGAGCAGCCACGCGCCGTACGTCGACCTGGTGAAGTTCGGCTGGGGCACCGCCGTGGTGAGCCCGCACCTCGACGCCAAGATCGCCACCCTCCAGCAGCTCGGGATCGGGTTCTTCTTCGGTGGCACCCTGCTCGAGAAGCACGTGGCGCAGGCCAAGTTCGACGACTACGTCCGGCTCTGCCGTGACCACGAGTGCCAGTACGTCGAGGTCAGCGACGGCACGCTCCCGATGCACCCGGGGGAGAAGTCGGGCTACATCTCCCGTCTCGCGGGCGAGTTCACCGTCTTCGCCGAGGTCGGTTTCAAGATGCCGGCCCGCAACGCCGAGCTGTCGCCCGCCGATTGGGCGCGCGCGGCCGAGGAGGACCTCGCCGCCGGCGCGTCGCTGGTCATCACCGAGGCGCGGGAGAGCGGTACGACCGGCATCGCGAGTGCCGACGGGGAGTGCCGCGACGACGTCCTCGACGCGATCCTGGGTGCCGGCATCCGCCCGGCGCAGCTGCTGTTCGAGGCCCCGACCAAGTCGCTGCAGGCGCACCTGGTGCAGCGGCTCGGCTCCGACGTGAACCTCGGCAACGTCGCCCCGGCCGACATCATCGGCCTCGAGACGCTCCGGCTCGGCCTGCGCGCCGACACCTTCGGCGCCTTCGAGCCGCTCGC
>CAJCIY010000242.1 GCA_903970495.1 Candidatus Melainabacteria bacterium
CGACCCGCCGGTCGTGGGTCGGTCGGGCACCCGGCACGTAGACCGGTGCGGAGGCGACGGCCCGCCGGACGCGTACCGGGAGCATCAGAGGTTGCCCCGTCGCGCCTGCTCCCGCTCGATCGCCTCGAACAGCGCCTTGAAGTTGCCTTTGCCGAAGCCCTCCGAGCCGTGCCGCTCGATCAGCTCGAAGAACACCGTCGGCCGGTCTTGGACCGGCTTGGTGAAGATCTGCAGCAGGTAGCCGTCCTCGTCGCGGTCGGCGAGGATCCCCCAGCGCCGCAGCGTCTCGACCGGGACGCGGGTGTCGCCGACCCACTCGGTCAGCTCGTCGTAGTAGGACTCCGGGGTGCTCAGGAACTCGACACCCGCGGCGGTCATGGCCTCGACGCTCGCCACGATGTCGGGCGTCGTCAGCGCGATGTGCTGCACGCCGGGGCCGCCGTAGAACTCGAGGTACTCGTCGATCTGCGAGCGCTTCTTGCCGGCCGCCGGCTCGTTCAGCGGGAACTTCACCGTGCGCGCGCCGTTGGCGACGACCTTGCTCATCAGCGCCGAGTACTCCGTGGCGATGTCCTCGCCGACGAACTCCGCCATGTCGGTGAAGCCGAGGATGCGGTGGTAGAAGTCGACCCAGGTGTCCATGCGGCCGAGCTCGACGTTGCCGACGACGTGGTCGACGGCCGAGAAGACCTCGGTGGTGGCGACCAGCGGCTCGCGCGCGACCCACCCCGGCAGGTACGGACCGGTGTAGTCACCGCGGTCGACGAACGAGTGCCGGGTCTCGCCGAAGGTCTCGATGGCCGACCACGTCACGGTGCCGTGGTCGTCGGTGAGCTCGCGCGGTTCGGCCGAGGAGACCGCGCCGCGGGAGACGGCGAGCGCGTGGGCGGCGCGGGCGTCGCGTACCTGCAGCATCACGTCGACGACGCCGTCGCCGTGGCGGGCGACGTGCTCGCCCATCGGGGTGCCGGCGTGCACCGGTGCGAGGAACACGAACCGCGCCGGGTCGGACGCCGGCCCGCTCTCCAGCACGTAGCCGCTGACGTCGCGGTCGCCGGTCTCCGGGCCGCGGTAGGCGACGACGCGCATCCCGTACGCCGTCGAGTAGAAGTGCGCGGCCTGGCGTGCGTTGCCGACGGCGAACACGACGGCGAAGACCCCGTCGAGGGCCAGCGCGTCGGCGGCGGCGATGGGGCGATCCTGGACGACGGTCACGAGCGGCCTCCTCGAAGCGGGTGAGCGCAGCACACCGCATCCGGCGATGCCCGACAACAATTGGTCACAGCGATGGTCACTCTGCACAGGATGACCAGTTGAGGTGGTGCGCAACTGTGCACACTGTCCGCATGACGGACCAGCTCGACGCCGACCTGCTCGCCTTGCTCCACGCCGAGCCGCGCGTCGGCATGCTCGAGGCCAGCCGGCGGCTCGGCGTCGCGCGCGGCACCGTGCAGGCCCGCGTCGACCGGCTCGAGCGCGACGGCGTCGTGACCGGGTACGGCCCCGACCTCGAGCCTGCCGCGCTCGGGTATGCGGTGACCGCGTTCATGACGCTGGAGATCCGCCAGGGCGCGGGGCGCGGGGCGATCACCCGGCGCCTGCAGCGCATCCCGGAGGTGCTCGAGGCGCACACCATCTCGGGCACCGGCGACTTCCTGTGCCGGATCGTCGCCCGCGACAACGCCGACCTGCAGCGGGTGATCGACCAGGTCGTCGGCGCCGACGTGCTGCGTACCTCGACCGTCATGGTGCTGACGACGGAGGTCGGCTACCGCACCCAGCCGCTGCTCGCGGCAGCCGTCGCCGAGCGGTCCTGACGGGGTCCGCGCCAGGTCCGCTCCCGTTAGGGTCCGCGTCGTGGTGGAAGCCGTCGAGCAGCTGCTGCGCGACGGCGCCGTCATCGCCGAGCTCTCCGACGGCCTGGTGCTCGGCCGTGCTCCCGAGTGCGGCGTGCGCATCGACGAGCCGTCGGTCAGCAGACGGCACGCCGTCGTCCACGGCGAGCCCGGCCGGTGGAGCGTCGAGGACTGCGGCAGCCGCAACGGCACCCGCGTCGGCCCCGATCGGCTGGTCTACGGCGCCCGCCATCCGCTGCGCGACCACGACGTGCTCTGCCTCGGCAGCCTCGAGCTGACCGTCCGCTCCGCTGCCGCCGTCGAGGATGCCGACCGCACCAGCACGATCGAGGCCGAAGTGGTCCGGCAGTCGCTCGGCCTCTCCGCGTTCCAGCACCAGGTGGTCCGCGCGCTCGCCGAACCGTGGCTCGCGGGCGGCGAGCCGGCCAGCAACGCCGCCATCGCCGCGGCCCTCGGGACCCCGCTCGCGGTCGATGCGGTCAAGGCCGCGCTGCGCCGCGTCTACGCCCGCACCGGCCTCACCGACGCGGCCGCACACGCCAAGCGGACGGACCTGTGCCGGTTGGCGCAGCGCTCCCACTGGCTCTGAGCCGCGGTGGGGTGACCCCCCGCGTCACCTCGGTGACCCCCTGCGGCACAGCCGTTTTCGGGTCTTCCCGGTCGGCAACACCGTCGTCACCCCGGCTTGCCCGGGCTCACGACGGAGGTAGTCCGATGGGAGTCGGTGCAGGAATCCTGATCGTCGCCGTCGGAGCGGTGCTCCGCTTCGCGGTCAAGGTCACCAACACGCACGGCTTCAACGTGCACACGGTCGGCGTCATCCTGATGGTCGCCGGCGTCGCCGGTGTCCTCCTCGACCTGGTCCTGTTCATGCCGCGCCGCCGGCGGGTCACGACCGTCGCGCAGCCCGCGACCACCCAGCCCGCGTACCAGGACGGCACCGTCGTCCAGCGTCGTGACGACTACGTCTGAGGAGAACCCATGCTCATCCTTCTCGCGCTCCTGCTCGTCGCCGTGTTCATCGGCCTCGGCTTCGCGATCCACCTGCTCTGGATCGCCGCGCTGATCTTCGCGGTGCTGTGGCTTGCGGGGTTCGCGTTCCGCTCGGGCGAGTCCGCCCGCTGGTACCGCTGGTAGACGCGGCGGCCGGCCGCTGTCACTCGACGGCGGCCGGCCGTTCGACGAGCCGGGACAGCACGAGGGTGGTCCGGGTTCGCAGCACGAACCGCTCCGTCCGCAGCCGCTCGACCGCCTCCTCGAGGTGCGCGGTGTCGCGGGCGCGGACCATGAGGACGGCGTCGGCGTCTCCCGTCACGGTGTAGGCGCCCATCACCTCGGGATGGCGCACCACCGCCGCCCGGATCCCCGACGGCGCGGTCTTGCCGTCGCAGTAGAGCTCGACGAAGGCCTGCGTGCGCCAGGCCAGCGCCTCGCCGCCGAGCGTCACCGTGAAGCCCGCGATCAGGCCGCGCACGCGCAGCCGGTCGACGCGCCGCTTGGCGGCCGAGGCCGACAGCCCGACCTCGGCGCCGAGCTCGGCGAAGGGCCGCCGGCCGTCCTCGGCGAGCAACGCCAGGATCGTGCGGTCGGTAGCGTCCACACGCTCGAGACTAGCGTCGACACGCGCCGGATCGCACGACTCGCGCACGATCGCCGGTCGTACCGTTGCCCCATGACCCTCGACGCCGTCATCCCGGCGCCGCGGAGTTCGGCGCAGCGCCGCGTCGCGACCCGACGGCGCTTCGTGCTCTGTCCCCCGACGTACTTCGACGTCGTCTACGCGATCAACCCGTGGATGCACCCGGAGATCCCGGTCGACCGCACCCGGGCGAGGGCGCAGTGGCAGGCGCTGGTGGACACGTACGTCTCCCTCGGCCACGACGTCCACGTCGTCGACGCCGAGCCGGGGCTGCCCGACATGGTCTTCGCGGCCAACGGCGGCATCGCCGTTGCCGGCCGTGCCCTCTCCAGCCGCTACCGCTTCCCGCAGCGCACCGGCGAGGAGACGTCGTTCCACCGGTCCCTCGAGCGGCTCGGCCTC
>CAJCIY010000243.1 GCA_903970495.1 Candidatus Melainabacteria bacterium
CGGGAACGGGAACGGCGCGAGCCGCTGCCAGAGCGGGCCGGTCTCGGCGACCAGCGCACGCTGCTCGACCTCGTACGACCGCCAGCCGCCGTTCGCCCGCCAGCGGTCGGACGCGGCCAGCGTCATCGCCCGAGCCGCCGGGGTGAGCCGGGAGCCGGACGAGAACGCGAGCAGGTGGGCCAGGTGCGAGTACGCGACGCTCGACGCGCGCAGCACGCCGGGCAGCGCGGTGAACCGGTCGCTCCGGACGACCGAGCCCGGCGCCCCCACGCTCGATGCGAGCAGCAGACCCGCCGTGCGCTCCGGCCAGCGCAACGCGAACTCGAGCGCCGCACCACCGGCCCAGGACAGCCCGAGCAGGTACGCCGGCTCCCCGGGCGCCGCCGCGTCGAGCAGCGCGCGAAGCGCCTGGGCGTTGCCGGCGTACCCGGTGGCCTCCGTCGGCCGGCCCGAGTAGCCGGGCCGGTCGACCGTGAGGACGCGAACGCCCCGGTGCCGCAGGGCCTGCCGTACGAGGACGAAGTCCGACGCGTCACCGGGCTGGCCGTGCAGCAGCACGGCCACCGGCCCGGTGCCTTCGTCGGCGACGACCTCCATCGCGTCGGGTCGGATCAGGCCGCGTCGGACAGCGTCTGGAACTCGTCGTCGCTCAGCGCGAGGTCCGCCGCCTTGAGGTTCTCCTCGAGGTGCGCAACCGACGACGTCCCGGGGATCGGGGCGATGACCGGCGACCGGCGCAGCAGCCACGCCAGGGCGAGCTGCGAGGTCGTGGCGCCGCCGTGCTGCTTGGCCACCTCGTCGAGCGGACCGCCGGGGTTGGCCAGCTTGCCGGCGTTCACCGGGAACCACGGGATGAAGACGATCCCGTGCGCGTCGCAGTAGTCCACGACGTCCTCGGCCGACCGGTTCCCGACGTTGTAGAGGTTCTGCACCGACGCGATCGGCAGCCCGGCCGCCTGCGCCGACTCGATGTCCTCGACGCTCACCTCGGACAGGCCGAACTGCTTGGTGAGGCCCTCGTCGAGGAACTTCTTGATCTCCCCGAAGGTCTCCTCGCGGGGGGTGTTCGGGTCGATGCGGTGCAGCTGCCACAGGTCGATCTGCTCGACCCCGAGACGCCGCAGCGACATCAGGATGCACTGCCGGAGGTACTCGGGGCGGCCGAGCGGCGGCCACACGTTGGGCCCGCTGCGGGTGAGACCGCCCTTGGTCGCGATGACGACGTCGCCGTAGCCGGTGCCGTCGTGCAGCGCCTCCTTAATCAGGTCCTCGGAGACGTACGGGCCGTAGGAGTCCGCGGTGTCGATGAAGGTCACCCCGAGCTCGACCGCGCGACGCAGGACGCGGACGGCCTCGTCGTGGTCCTTCGGCGGTCCCCACACGCCGTCGCCGGTGATGCGCATCGCGCCGTACCCCAGCCGGTTCACGGTCTTGCCGCCGATGTCGATGGTGCTGGTGGTCATGGTTCCCTCTCGTCGCTGACGGGTTCGTCGGTGCAACCCCGTTCCGCCCGAGGCCTTCCCGCTAGCGTGCCGAGCGTGCCTGCCTACTACGAAGCGCTCGGCGGCGGCCGGTTCCGGTCGACCGGCCACACGCCCGGGCCGTGGAGCCCCACCGACCAGCACGGCGGTCCGCCCAGCGCGCTGCTCGCCGGCGCGCTCGAGGCCGAGGGACGGCGCAAGGACATGATGGTCGCGCGGGTGACGTGCGAGATCCTCGGGCCGATCAAGGTCGATGACCTCGAGCTGTCCGTACGCGTCACCCGCCCCGGCCGTCGCGTCGAGCGGGTCGAGGGGGAGCTGGTGCAGGCCGGCCGGCCGGTGCTCGCGGCGAGCGCGTGGCGGATCGCCCGCACCGACCTGGCGACCGAGCCGACCGAGGTGCCGCCGCCGGTCCCGGACCGCCACGACCTCGAGCGCGAGGAGGGATACCTCGGGTCGGTCGAGTGGCGGCCGCTCGCCGGGACCTTCGGCGCACCCGGGCCGTGCCAGGTGTGGACCCGGCTGCGGGGTCAGGTCGTCGAGGGCGAGGAGCCCACGCCGCTGCAGCGGGTGATGGCCGTCGCCGACTCGGGCAACGGCGTGTCCCAGGTCTTCCCGCTCGAGACCACGTGGTTCATCAACCCCGAGCTCACCGTCCACCTGCACCGAGAGGCCGTCGGCGCCTGGATCCTGCTCGACGCCAGCACCGTCGCCGCTCGAGGCGGGGTCGGTCTTGCGACCTCTGCCTTGTCCGACCTCACCGGCTCGCTCGGCCGCGGCGCCCAGTCACTTCTTATCGCGCCTCGCTGACCGGTCGGCGGCGTCGAGCTGCTCGGCGGCCTCGGGCGTCGGGGCCGAGCCGCCGAGGTGCGCCGGGAGCCACCACGGCGCACCCGCCGGATCGACCGGGTACGACCGCTGCGCCCCGTCGAGCAGCACCGCCATCCGTGCCTTCAGCTCGGCGGTCAGCGCGGCCGGATCACCGTCGGCCGGCATCGCCAGGGGCTCGCCCACGGTGATCGTGATCGGGGTGCCGCGGGCTGCGCGGAGCGCGCGCGGCCGGCCCTTGGTCAGCACCCGGTGGCCGCCCCAGAGCACCACGGGGACGACCGGGACGCCGGCTTCCTGGGCCATGCGCACCGCCCCGGTCTTGAAGTCCTTGAGGCACCAGCTGCGCGAGATGGTCGCCTCGGGGAAGACGCCGACCAGCTCGCCGGACCGCAGCGCCTCGACGGCGGCCTGGTACGCGTCGGCCCCCGCCGACCGGTCGACCGGGATGTGACGCATCCCCCGCATCAGCGGCCCGGAGACCGGGTGCGTGAACACCTCCTGCTTGGCCATGAAGCGGACCAGGCGCCGGTGGGCGTACCAGAAGGGGACACCGCCGAGCATGAAGTCGAGGTAGCTCACGTGGTTCAGCGCGACGACGGCGCCGCCGCTCGCCGGGACGTGCTCCTGGCCGACCGTCTCGATCCGCAGGCCGAGCGCGCGGAAGGTGCCGATCGCGACCCGGATGACCGGCTGGTAGACGGGATCGCGTGGCACGTCAGCAGCTGTCGTCGTTCGACGGCAGGATCGAGGAGAGCGTGACGCGCGCCCGGGTGGTCACCAGCCCGGGCCCGGTCGCTTTGACGTGGACGAAGCCGTCGGGCTCGGAGGCCATGACGCAGCCGTCGCCGTCGGTCACCGACCAGAGGGAGGACTGCCGTAGCCGGACGGTCGCGATCCCGGCCTGGGCGAACCGCAGCTCGAACGAGGACGTGCCGAGCTTGACCAGCGACGCCGGCCCGGAGACGAGCGGCTGCGCGCCCGCGACCTGCCAGACCTTCCAGTGCGCGTCGGACCAGACCAGGCGCAGGTACGCCGGCGGGTGCGCGAGGAGCGCCTGCTCGGCCTTGCCGCCGTAGTCGATCGGGGCATCGGGCAGGGCGACGAGGTCGACCCCGGCCGACGCCAGCCACGCCCGGTACGACGCCGGGGTGAGCGGGCTGTAGAGGACCTTGTCGTACTGCAGGTCGGTCTGCCGCTCCCAGCCACGGGCGATCGGGAACTCGGGCGCGACCCTTGCCGCCTCCCAGTGCTCGCGGGTGAACGGGATCTCGAGCCGGCCGTCGGCGGGGTTCTGCGTCGCGAGGAACGACAGCAGGCCGGTGTAGTACGACGGGTTGACCGACGGGTCCCCGGCCGCCCGGGCCGCGGCGCTCCCGACGGGGTAGAACTGCCACGCCAGCGCGGGGAGCAGCGCCAGCGCCACCACCGCGATCCGCTTGCCGCCGCGGTGCAGCATCCAGAACGCGGCCGGTACGGCGACCAGCGGACCGATCCGCACGACGTTGCCGCCGACCGGGTTGGGCACCGCGAACGCGGCGACGGCGACGAGCCAGTAGAGGACCGCGAACCGGCGCAGCAGGCTGTGGCGCCGGGGGACGAGCAGCAGCGTCGAGGCCACGAAGATCGAGATGGCGACGAAGCCGGTCCAGGGGAACGGGAACGGGCCGCTGCCGCCGCCGGTCACCGCGGAGACGCCGGAGCCGGCCACGGCGCCGGCCAGCGGCAGGGCGCGGCGCCAGTCGACGTCGAAGGCCCAGGCCACGCCGGCGAGCAGCAGGAACAGGCCCGACAGCGGGCTGCAGAACGAGCTGACGACGGCGAGGGCGAGCACCCAGAGCCGGCCGCGGCCTTCGAGGCGCTGCGCCGCGAGCAGCGCGGCGAGGCCGAAGAGCAGTCCGAGCAGGAACGGCACCTGGCCGAGGAACAGGTTGCCGACGACGGTGATCGCGAAGGCCAGACCGAACAGCAGCCGGCCGCGGTCGATCGGCGGCAGCAGCCTGCTGACCAGCCAGGAGCTGCCGACCGCCGCGAGCAGCCCGCTGACCGCCGCGCCGAGGGCGGCGGCGACCGGC
>CAJCIY010000244.1 GCA_903970495.1 Candidatus Melainabacteria bacterium
GTCGTCGAGCTCGACGGGGCGGTTGCGCGGGCGGTGCCCGACGGTCGCTTGCGCACTGGCCACATCACGAAGGCTCCCAGCGGTACGAGGTAGGCGAAGTAGGCGATGGTCTCGAGGACGACCGGGCGGGGCTGCCAGCCCAGGACGCCCGTGAGCACGCTGGACAGGACCGTCCCGGGCCGGACGACGGAGGTCAGGTTCATGGCCTGGGCCTGGCCGAGGTTCAGCCAGTCGGCCTCGTGGGCGGTGTGCGCCGCAGTGGCCAGCAGCCCGGCCGCGACGAGCACGAGGACCAGGCCCGTCGCCTTGAAGAAGCGCGAGAGGTTGATGGACACCCCGCCGCGGTAGATGCCGTAGCCGAGGATCACGGCGATGACGACGCCGATCGCCGCGCCGGTGCCGGCGAGCCCCGGGTCGGTGCTCTCGTTGAACGCCGCGATGAGGAAGACGGCGGTCTCGAAGCCCTCGCGCAGCACGGCGAGGAACGCCATGAGGACCAGCGCCCGGGCGGAGTTGGCGGCGAGCGCGCTGGCGGTCGCGTCCTCGAGGTCGCCCTTCAGGTCGCGGGAGTGGCGCTTCATCCACACGACCATGTACGTGACCATGCTGACCGCGATCAGGCCGACGACGGTCTCGAGGCCCTCCTGCTGCTGCTGCGGGAGGTCGCGGTTGGCGAGGTAGAGACCGACGCCCACGCCGACGCAGATGACGACGGCGATGACGACGCCGATCCACACCTGCCGGAGCGCGTCGGTGCGCCCCTGCTTGCGCAGGAACGCGGCCACGATGCCGACGATGAGCGAGGCCTCGAGCCCCTCGCGGAGCCCGATGATCAACGTCGGCAGCACTGGACCTCCTGAGACGCGGATGCGTACGAAGGGAACCCTAACTAAGGTTTCCCTCACCTCGCAACCCGGGGCTCAGATCCGGCCGCGCACCCAGTCGACCGTCCCGGCGATCCCCGCCTCGAACCCGGTCCGCGGCACCCAGCCCAGCTGCCGCGCGGCGCGCACGTCGAGGGTGATCGCGTGCAGCTCTCCGGCGCGTACGGGGGCGAAGTCGGGCTCGTCGGGCGCGCCCGCCGCCGCGGCGACGACGCGGTGCACCTCGCGGACGGTGGTGCCGACGCCGCTGCCGACGTTCAGCCGCCGGCCCGCCCCCGCTGGCGGTCGGTCGCCGTCGCCGCCGGCCAGCACGAACGCGTCGACGACGTCGTCGACGTGGACGTAGTCGCGGACCGAGCTGCCGTCGCCGAAGATCGTCGTGCGCTCGCCGGCGAGCAGCCGGCGGGCGAAGATCGCGACGACGCCCGCCTCGCCGTGCGGTGACTGCCGCGGGCCGTAGACGTTGCCGAGCGCGAGGACGGTCGACCGCAGCCCGTAGAGGCCCGCGTACGCCTTGAGGTACGGCTCGACTGCGGCCTTCGCCGCCGCGTACGGCGAGAGCGGGTCGAGGCCGGCCCGCTCGGACACCGGCTGCTTCGCGGGCGAGCCGTAGATGGTGCCGCCGGAGGACGCGAACGTGAGGGCGCGGACGCCGGCGCGGGCCGACGCCTCGAGCACCGCGACGGTGCCGAGCAGGTTCGTCCGCGCGTCGAACAACGGGTCGCGGACCGAGCGCCGGACGTCCATCTGCGCCGCGAGGTGGTGGACGACCTGCGGCCGGGCCGCGGCGACGATGCCGTCCAGCCCCGGCTCGGTGAGGTCGGCGCGGACGAACCTGAACGCCCCCGCGCGGTCGAGGTTGACCGCGCGGGCGGCGGCGAGGTTGTCCAGCGAGCCGGTCGACAGGTCGTCGACGACGGTGACGTCGTCGCCATGTGCCAGCAGCCGGTCGACCAGGGTCGACCCGATGAAGCCGGCGCCGCCGGTGACGAGGGTCCGCACCGGCCGGAGCCTAGGGGCGGTCGACCTCGGTCACGACGGTCGTGGTCGTCGCCGTGACCTGCACGGCGCCGTCGCCGGTCTCGACGCTGACGCTGCGGATCGAGGTCATGACGCGGTCGCGCAAGGTGACGGGGGTGTCTTCCCGTCCGCACGTCCGCGCGACGAGGGCCTTCATCACCCGCTCGATGCCGTACTTGCGGAGGCAGGGCGCGCAGTCGTCGAGGTGGTGCTCGATGTGCTGCTTCTCGGCGGCATCGATCTCACCGTCGAGATAGCCCCAGACCTCGTGCAGCACCTCGCGGCACTCGCCGTCGCTCTCGAGCTCCCGCAGGTCGGTGGGCAGCTCGCCGTGGTCCTCGCCGCAGCTCATGACTCGTCCGCTCCCGCCCGGATCAGGCCCCGGTCACGTGCGTAGTCCTGCAGCTGACGCTTCAGGCCCTGCCGCCCGCGGTGCAGCCTGCTCATCACGGTGCCGATCGGCGTTCCCATGATCTCCGCGATCTCCTTGTAGGAGAAGCCCTCGACGTCGGCGTAGTAGACCGCCATCCGGAAGTCCTCGGGCAGGTTCTGCAGCGCCTGCTTGACGTCGCTGTCGGGGAGGTGGTCGAGCGCGTCCATCTCGGCGCTGCGCAGCCCGGTCGAGCTGTGCTGCTCGGCAGCGGCGAGCTGCCAGTCCTCGATCTGGTCGGACCGGTTCTCCTGCGGGCGGCGCTGGCTCTTGCGATAGGAGTTGATGAAGGTGTTCGTCAGGATCCGGTAGAGCCAGGCCTTGAGGTTGGTGCCCGGCCGGAACTGGTGGAACGCCGAGTACGCCTTGACGAAGGTCTCCTGCACCAGGTCCTCGGCGTCGGAGGGGTTGCGGGTCATGCGCATCGCCGCGGCGTAGAGCTGGTCGAGGAACGGCAGCGCGTCCTGCTCGAAGCGGGTGCGGCGCTCGGACTCGGTCTCGGTCTCCCGCACGTCGGGCGCGTCCGTGCGCAGGGCGGCGGCCCGTGCGGCGGCGGCGCTGCCGGGCAGCGCGCCGGCCGCGACCGGGGTGGTCGCGGGCTCGGTGGCGCTCGGGGTGGTCTGACTGGCGGTGACGACGGGCTCCTCGAGGTGGTGACGGCTGGGGCGCGACGAGCCTGAGCGTAGTGCCGAGGTCCGACGCACAGCGGTCGTGCGCGCGGTCCGGGGCGGGGTCGGCGCGGTGAGAGCGGTCACGCGGCTCCGAACGCCCTGCTCCCGCCCCAGTGTTCCCGGCCGCCCGTCGGTTGCACCAGCTCGGCGCAGCGCGCCCACCGTCCGCTGCGGCGTCTCAGCGCAGCACCCTCGTCACCCACCGCCCGGCCAGCAGCGCGGCCGGGACCGTGGGGGTGTGCGCCATCCCCGCGACGACCCGGGTCTGCACCCCTCGCAGCCGCGGCGGGCGGCCGAACGGGTCACGCTCGCCCTGCACCACCAGCACCGGGCACGCGGCCGCGCCCGCCCGCAGCTCGGCGGTCCGGGCCCTGTCGGTGCCCGGCGGCCGGTACGGGAACCCGAGCGCCGCCACCGCGCGGGTGCCTGCCGCGGCTGCCGTACGGCAGGCGACGCGGGCGCCGCTGGAGCGGCCGACGACCCCGAGCGGTGCCCCGGGGGCGAGCGCGCGGAGGACCGGCAGGACGTGCAGCAGCACCTCGTCGAGCTGGGCGGCGGGTGCGGGAGCGCGGCGGCCGGCGACCACGTACGGCTGGTCCAGGCGGACGGCGAGCACACCGGCGGCTGCCAGGGCCTCGCCCAGCGCGGGCAGCGGCTCGCGGTCGGTCGCCGTACCTGCGCCGTGGAGCAGCACCACCAGGGCGACGGGCACGCTCGCGGGCGCGTGCAGGTGCGCCCGTGCGCGACCGCGGGGGGTGTCGAGGTCCACGACCCCGGACGGTAGGGGTCAGACGGCGGCGGGCAGCCGCGACGGTGACGCGAGCCGCCAGACCGCCCGCATGGTGCGACGTTCGGCGCTCGTCGTCCCGCCCCAGACCCCGTCGATCTCGGCGCGGCCGAGCGCCTCG
>CAJCIY010000245.1 GCA_903970495.1 Candidatus Melainabacteria bacterium
CTACGGCTACGACCTGTCCGGCACCCGCCTCGGCGGCGGGTCGCCGATCCTCCGCTGCCGGTACGAGGGACCGGTGCCCATGCCGAGGGCGGTGCCCGAGGTGGTGTGGCGACGCGGACTCGACCTCAACCCCCTGTCGGTGACGGAGGACGCCGACTGGCTGCGAGCGCTGGTCTGGCCCGGCATGACCGAGCGGGCGGAACGACTCGAGGGCGCGCTCGCGACCGCTGCCGCCGACCCGCCCCTCGTGGTCCGCGGCGACCTGCTCAGCGACCTCGGACCCCTGGCCGCGCAGGCGCCGGCCGACGCGACGCTGGTGGTGTTCCACACCGCGGTGGTCGCGTACGTCGAGCGGGCGCGCCGGCCGGACGCGCTGGCGGCGATCCGTGCGACGGGTGCCCGCTGGATCTCGAACGAGGGCAGCCGCGTCTGGCGCGGGCTGCTGCCCGACGCGGAGGCCGACGACAGCGGTGAGTTCGTGCTGCGGCTCGACGGCGAGGCGGTGGCGCGTACGGACGGTCACGGCGGCCACCTCAGCTGGCTGCCGTGACCCGGCTCAGTGGGCGATCTCGCTGACCCGGCTCTCGCGGATGACCGTCACCCGCACCTGACCCGGGTAGGTCAGCTCCTGCTCGATCTGCTTGGCGACGGTGCGGGCGACCTGCGCGGCGGCGAGGTCGTCGACCTCGTCGGGCGAGACCATCACGCGCACCTCGTGGCCGGCCTGGACGGCGAACACCTTCTGCACGCCGGGCTGGGCGGCCGCGATCTCCTCGATCCGCTGGAGCCGCTCGGTGTACGCCGAGGCGCTCTCGCGGCGGGCACCGGGACGGCCGCCGGAGCAGGCGTCGCTTGCCTGCGTGAGCACGGCCTCGATCGTCCGCGGTGCGACCTCGTTGTGGTGCGCCTCGATGGCGTGGGCGACGGCGTCGCTCTCGCCGTGACTGCGGGCGAGGTCGGCGCCGATCAGGGCGTGGCTGCCGGGCGTCTCGTGGGTGAGCGCCTTGCCGATGTCGTGCAGGAACGCGCACCGCGTGACCAGTTGGACGAGCTCCGCGGACGCGCCGATCTCGGACGCCATCGTGCGGGCGATCGCCGCGGACTCCACGAGGTGCGCCAGCACGTTCTGGCCGTAGCTGGTGCGGAAGCGGAGCGTCCCGAGCTGGCGGACGAGCTCGGGATCGAGATCGCCGACGCCGGCGGCGAGCAGGGCGTCCTGCGCGGCGCGGCGGCAGACCTCGTCGACCTCGCCCTGGCTGCGCGCGTACGCCTCCTCGATCCGCTGCGGGTGGATGCGGCCGTCGGCGACGAGCGACTCCATGGTCAGCCGGCCGATCTCCCGGCGTACGGGGTCGAAACAGGAGAGCTGGACGACACCGGGGGCGTCGTCGATGACCACGTCGACCCCGGTGACCGTCTCGAACGCCTTGATGTTGCGGCCCTCCCGCCCGATGATCCGGCCCTTGTAGTCCTCGCTCGGCAGCGCGATCGAGGCGACGGTGAGGTCGCCCGTGGCCGGGGTCGCCACCCGCTGCACGGCCTGCGCGACGACCTCGCGGGCGCGGGTCTCGGCCGTCGCGACGGCGTCGGCCTCGATGCGGCGGGCCTGCAGCGCCGCGTCCCGCTCGGTGTCGGCCAGGACCGCGGCGAGCACCTCGGCGCGAGCCTCCGCCGGCGTGATCCCCGCGAGGCGCGCCCGCTCCTCGAGAAGCTGCTGCCGCTGCTGGGCGACGGCGGCCTGCGCGGCGGCGATCTCGCGCCGCTCGCCTTGGAGCGCGGCGGTCGCCGACGTCAGCTGCTCCTGGTCGGCCTCGAGCTGTCGTCGGGCCGAGCCCACATCGAGGCGTACGCCGCCGACGTCGGCCGCCCGCGCGGCGAGCGCCCGCTCGCGAGCATCGAGCTCGATCGCACGCTCGTCATGCCGAATGCCGTCGACCGAGGCGGCCGCAGGCCCCCGGGCCCGGCGGGCGTGCACGAGTGCGCCACCCAGCACCACCACCAGGATGGCGAGGACGACGACAACGGCGATCATCCCCACCCCTCCTCGTCCATCGGGCCGGCCGGGGCGAACGGATCGTCCCCGGAACAGTGTCGCCGATCCCGCTCGTCCGCGTGAAGGTCACCGTGCGGACGGCCGGGCGTCAGCCGCCGGCCATCTCGCTCCCGTCGCTGCCCGCCAGCTCGCGGACGACCGCGTAGACGAGCCCCTGGCCGTACCCGCGACGCGCGAGCAGACCCGCGAGCCGGCGCTGGACCACCTCGGGAGGCAGACCGCGCCACCGAGGCAGCGCCGCACGGCCGACCTCGAGGGCAGCGGCGTGGACGTCCTCAGGCCCACCGACGAAGGCCACCTCGCGGGCCAGCGCCGGGGAGATCCCCCGCCGCTGCAGCGCGTCCAGGACCGCGCGCGGTCCTCGCCGCGCGGCCTCGCGCTCGGCGTAGGCGCGTGCGTAGGCTTCGTCGTCGACCAGACCGACGGCCGTCAGACGCTGCAGCACCTCGGCTGCCACGTCGGGATCCACGCCCTTGCGGACGAGCGCGGTGGACAGCTCGTGCGCCGTCCGGGGTCGTGCCGTGAGCACGGACAACGCGTACTCCCGGGCGCTGTCGAGGGCGGCAGACTCTGCCTTGCGGACGACCTCGTCGTCCACCACCCGCAGGTGCCGCCGCGTGGCGGCACCTGCGGGACGGTCGGGACTCATCCGGTCAGAAGTCCACCGGCACGGGAGCCGGGTCGTCCGGGCCGAACTGCGCTTCCAAACCCGCCTCGAGCTCGGTGAGGTCGACGTCACCCACGACCCCGATGCCGAGCTTCTCCTTGATCTTGCGCTCGACCTCGTCGGCGAGCTCGGGGTTGTCGCGCAGGAACTGCCGCGCGTTCTCCTTGCCCTGGCCGAGCTGGTCGCCTTCGTAGGTGTACCAGGCACCGGACTTGCGCACGAAACCGTGCTCGACGCCCATGTCGATCAGACCGCCCTCGCGGCTGATCCCGGCACCGTAGACGATGTCCATCTCCGCCTGGCGGAAGGGCGGCGAGAGCTTGTTCTTGACGACCTTGACGCGGGTCCGGTTGCCGACCGCCTCGTTGCCGTCCTTCAGTGTCTCGATGCGACGGACGTCGAGCCGGATCGAGGCGTAGAACTTCAGCGCCTTGCCACCGCTCGTCGTCTCCGGCGAGCCGAACATCACGCCGATCTTCTCGCGCAGCTGGTTGATGAAGATCGCCGTGGTCCCGGACGCGTTGAGCGCACCCGTGATCTTGCGGAGCGCCTGGCTCATCAGCCGCGCCTGGAGACCGACGTGGCTGTCGCCCATCTCGCCCTCGATCTCGGCGCGGGGCACGAGGGCAGCCACCGAGTCGACGACGACGACGTCGAGCGCGCCGGAGCGGATCAGCATGTCCATGATCTCGAGCGCCTGCTCACCCGTGTCGGGCTGGCTCACCAGCAGGGCGTCGGTGTCGACGCCGAGCGCCTTGGCATGGGTCGGGTCGAGCGCGTGCTCGGCGTCGATGAAGGCCGCGATGCCGCCGGCCGCCTGCGCGTTCGCGACGGCGTGCAGGGCGACGGTGGTCTTGCCGGAGGACTCCGGACCGTAGATCTCCACGATCCGGCCCCGCGGCAGCCCGCCGATGCCGAGCGCCACGTCGAGCGCGATGGACCCGGTGGGGATGACCTGGATGGGTGGCCGGATGTCGTCCCCGAGACGCATGACCGAGCCCTTGCCGAACTGCTTGTCGATGTGTGCGAGGGCGGCCTCGAGGGCCTTCTCGCGGTCGGCGCCTGACGGTGCGACGCGCAACGAGTTGGTGGTTGCCATGCGTCCCCTCCCGGGGTGTCGAGTCGAGCCGGACGATCTGCGGCGACGCTAGGACCCGGGACCGACAACGTGCCGGCCCACGGTGGATCTGTGGACGCCCATCCGGTCTGCGCAGCCTGGCACGAGACCGAACGTACGTTCGAAGCGACACGCCGGTCAGCGCAGACCGACCGCGTCCCGCTTCCAGAACGGCTCCGGGTAGACCAGCGCGCCACGGACCGACGGGTCGTACGCGGGGAGCAGCACCACCTGGAACGCGGCCGGTGGGATGCGCACCGACGGCGCGGTGAACCCGTGGTCGGTCCCGGGGACGAAGCCGAACCGCGGGTAGTAGAGCGGCGAGCCCTCGAGGAACAGCGCCGGGAAGCCGACCTGTCGAACGCGCGCTATCGACGCTCGGACGAGAGCACCACCGATGCCTCGGCCCTGCCACGTGGGCAGCACGGACAACGGGCTGAGGATGGCCACCGGGACGATCCGGTCGGGAGCGTCGACCCAGCCCCGCGACAGCTGCACGTGCCCGACGACCATGCCGTCCGCGGCGGCCACGAGGGAGGCGACGTGACCGTCGCCCGCCGCGAGCTCCGCGGCCAGCAGGTCGACGTCTCCGCGGCCGCCGAAGGCGGCGGCGATCACCTCACCCACCGGTTCCCGCTGGTCGCGGATCACGGTCGCCGCCACGTCCCGACGTTCTCATCCGCCGCCACCGGGTTGTGCACAGCGATGGCCGGAACCCGCGAGTTGCTGTCGGAGGGCCGTGGCATCGTCGTGACCATGCTCGATCAGGAAGCCTGCTACGCCGCCATCCGCGGCCGCGACCGTCGCTTCGACGGCCGCTTCGTCACCGTCGTGTCCAGCACCGGCATCTACTGCCGGCCGTCCTGCGCCGCGCAGACGCCCCGACGGGCCAACGTGCGGTTCGTCCCCACCGCGGCCGTCGCACAGGCCGCGGGGTTCCGCGCGTGCAAGCGGTGCCTGCCCGACGCCGCCCCCGGCTCGCCCGACTGGGACGTCCGCGCCGACGTCGTCGGCCGGGTGGTGCGCCTCGTCGATGACGGCGTCGTCGACCGCGAAGGCATCGAGGCGCTGGCGGCGCGGGTCGGCTACTCGCCGCGGCAGCTGCGCCGACTCGTGACCGGAGAGCTCGGCGCCGGACCGCTGGCGCTGGCCCGGGCGCGGCGGGCGCAGACCGCCCGCACCCTGCTCGAGACCACCGACCTGCCCGTGGTCGACGTCGCCTTCGCCGCCGGGTTCGGCAGCCTCCGGCAGTGCAACGACACGATCCGGGAGGTGTACGCGGCGACGCCGTCGGCGCTGCGCGACGGCGCCCGCCGCGCGACCACCACCCCGGGCCGGATCGCGGTCCGGCTCGCGTACCGGGAGCCCTGCGACGTCGGCGCCGTGCTGGCGTTCATCGGCGCGCACGCGATCGCGGGCGTCGAGTCGTGGGACGGCACGACCTACCGACGCAGCCTCCGCCTGCCGTACGGGTCGGCGGTGGCCGACGTCTGTGCGGGCGCCGGCTTCGTCGCGGTGACGCTGCAGCTCGCCGACGTCCGCGACCTGACCCCCGCGGTCGCCCGCATCCGCCACCTGCTCGATCTCGACGCCGATCCGTGCGCCGTCGCGGAGGCGTTCGCGGGCTCTGCTCTCGCCGACCTGAGCCGACGGTTCCCCGGGTGTCGGATGGCCGGCAGCGTCGACGGCGCGGAGACCGCGCTGCGGACGCTGCTGGGGCAGCAAGTCTCGCTCGCCGCCGCCCGGCGTCTCGGCGCCCGCCTGGTCGAGACCTGCGGCACCCGGTTGCCCGAGCCGGACGGGGTGATCACCCACCTGTTCCCCGAGCCGGGTGCAGTCGCCGCGCTCGACCCCGAGACACTGCCGATGCCCCGCGCCCGCGGCAGGAGCCTCGTGACCCTGGCGGCCTCGCTCGACGACGGACTCGACCTCGGGCCGGGTGCCGACCGCGAGGCCGCCGAGTCGTCGCTGCTGGCGCTGCCGGGCATCGGCCCGTGGACCGCCCGCTACGTGCGGATGCGCGCCCTCGCCGATCCCGACGTGCTGCTCACGGAAGACCTGGCCGTGCGCCGCGCCGCGAGCGGTCTCGAGCTCGATCTCACCGCCGGCGACCGCTGGCGACCCTGGCGGTCCTACGCGACCGGACTGCTCTACGCCCACGCTCTGGAGGAGATGGCGGCATGACGACACCCATCACGACGACTGTGGACAGCCCCGTGGGTCCGCTGTTGCTGCGGGGCACCGACGACGGCGGGTTCCAGCTGACCGAGCTGCTCTTCGGCGCCCCCGACAGCAAGCACCGGGCCGTGCCGGCGGCACAGGACCGCGACGACCCGGCTGCCTTCGCCGACGTCGTGGCGCAGCTGCGGGAGTTCTTCGACGGCGACCGCACGACGTTCGACCTACCGCTCGCACCGAGCGGCACGGAGTTCCAGCGGCGGGTCTGGCTGGCGCTGCGGGAGATCCCCTACGGCCAGACCCGCACGTACGCCGAGATCGCCGAGGCGATCGGCTCCCCCACCGCGGTCCGCGCCGTCGGCGCGGCCAACGGGCGCAACCCGCTCAGCATCGTGGTCCCGTGCCACCGGGTCATCGGCGCCGACGGCTCGCTGACCGGTTTCGGCGGCGGGCTGGCTGCGAAGCGGTGGCTGCTCGCGCACGAGCAGGCGGTGGCCCCGGCGGCCGGCGCGCTGTTCTGACCGGGTCAGGCGGGGACGAGGGTGGTGACGCAGAACGGATGCCCTGCCGGGTCGATGAGCACCCGCCAGCCATCGGGGTTCGGCTGGTGGTCGGCGACCCGGGCTCCGAGCTCGACGGCGCTGGCCACCGCGGCATCGAGATCGGCCACCGCGAGATCGAGGTGCATCTGCTGCAGCTGGCCCGGCTCCGGCCAGGTGGGCGCCACATGGTCGTCGGTGCGGACGAACGTCACGTACAGCGACCCGTCCGAGATCGCGATGAAGTGCCCGTCGTCCGCGGCGAACGCCTGCGGCATGCCGAGCATGCTCGAGTAGAACGACGCGAGGGCGCTCGGGTCGCCGCAGTCGAGCGACACGGACGCAAGCCGTGCCACGGGCGATGTGGTGGTGGTGGTCATAGCCGCAGCCTGCCGCAGACCTGCGACGGTCAGCGGTCCCGGGCCGGCAGCTCGAAGTGGGTGTGGACCGCACGCCAGACGGTGACGACCTCCTCACCGTCGTCCAGCGCCTGCTGCACGGTGCGGTGGTCCAGCGCAGCGATCTGCTGATCGCGCGCGACGGAGTCCGCGTACGCGTCGCCGAACGCCTGGCGCATCCGCTCCCAGAAATCCGTCATCCGCACCAGCAGAGCCTAGGGAAGTGTCGGAGGGTGGGGGAAGGATGGACGCATGACGGCTCTCGACCGGTTCGGCGCGACCACGCGCACCTGGTTCGAGGCTGCCTTCTCGGCGCCCACCCCGGCGCAGGAGGGCGCGTGGGACGCCATCTCCTCCGGCCGAGACGCGCTCGTCGTCGCCCCGACCGGCAGCGGCAAGACGCTCGCCGCCTTCCTGTGGTCGCTCGACCGGCTCGCGACGACACCGCGGCCGGACGACCCGACCCGCCGGTGCCGCGTGCTCTACATCTCCCCGCTCAAGGCACTCGGGGTCGACGTGGAGCGCAACCTCCAGGCGCCGCTGACCGGGCTGCGCCACGCGGCTGTGCGGGCCGGCGAGCCCGAGCCCGACATCACGGTCGGGGTCCGCTCCGGCGACACCCCGGCCGATGAGCGCCGGACCTTCGCCCGCAGACCGCCGGACATCCTCATCACCACCCCGGAGTCGCTGTTCCTGCTGCTGACGAGTCAGGCGCGCGAATCGCTCCGCGGTGTCGAGACCGTGATCATCGACGAGGTCCATGCCGTCACGGCCACCAAGCGCGGCGCCCACCTCATGCTCTCCCTCGAGCGGCTGGACGCGCTGCTCGAGCGCCCCGCGCAGCGGGTCGGGCTGTCGGCCACGGTCCGACCGGTCGAGGAGGTCGCCCGGTTCCTCGGCGGCGCCCGTGACGTCCAGGTCGTCGCGCCCCCGACGTCCAAGACGATCGAGGTGCGCGTCGAGGTGCCGGTCGAGGACATGAGCCGCCTCGGCGAGGTCATCGAGGAGATCCCCGAGGGCGGCTCCGCCGCGGGGGCGGAGCGTCGGTCGTCGATCTGGCCCGCGGTCGAGGCGCGGATCGCCGAGCTCATCGGCCAGCACCGCAGCACCATCGTGTTCGCGAACTCGCGGCGCCTGGCGGAGCGGCTCTGCAGCCGCCTCAACGAGATCGCCGCCGGTGAGCAGGACCGCGACGATCGCCGTCCACCCGCGGAGCTGATGGGACAGGCCGGCCGCAGCGAGGGAGCGCCGGTCGAGATCGCGCGCGCCCATCACGGCAGCGTGAGCCGCGAGCAGCGCGCCCAGATCGAGGACGCCCTGAAGGCGGGGCGGCTGCCCGCCGTCGTCGCCACCTCCAGCCTCGAGCTCGGCATCGACATGGGCGCCGTCGACCTCGTCATCCAGGTCGAGTCACCGCCCTCGGTCGCCTCCGGACTGCAGCGAGTCGGCCGCGCCGGCCACCAGGTCGGGGCGATCAGCCGCGGCGTGGTGCTGCCGAAGTTCCGCGGCGACCTGGTGTCGGCGGCCGTCGTAGCCGAGCGCATGGGTGCCGGCCTCATCGAGGAGATGCACTTCCCGCGCAACCCGCTCGACGTCCTCGCCCAGCAGATCGTCGCGATGCTCTCGATGGAGTCGTGGCAGGTCGACGACCTGCTGGCCCTCGTACGCCGGTCCGCGCCGTTCGCCGCCCTTCCGACGACCGCGTACGAGGCCGTCCTCGACATGCTGGCCGGTCGCTACCCCTCCGACGACTTCGCCGAGCTGCGGCCGCGGATCGTCTGGGACCGCGTCGGGGGCGTGCTCACCGCCCGCCCCGGCGCGCAGCGGCTTGCGGTCACGAGCGGTGGCACGATCCCCGACCGCGGCCTGTTCGGGGTGTTCCTCGTCGGCGAGAAGGCCTCCCGCGTCGGCGAGCTCGACGAGGAGATGGTCTACGAGTCGAGGGTCGGCGACGTCTTCGCCCTCGGCGCCAGCTCCTGGCGGATCGAGGAGATCACGCACGACCGTGTGCTGGTCTCCCCCGCGCCGGGCCAACCGGGCCGGCTCCCGTTCTGGCGCGGCGACTCCCTCGGCCGGCCGGTCGAGCTCGGGCGGGCGCTCGGCGGCTTCCTGCGCGAGATCGCCGCCGCGACGCCGGAACGAGCGCTCGCGCGTGCAGCCGCGGCCGGTCTCGACGACCGCGCGGCGAGCAACCTCGTCGCCTATGTCGCCGAGCAGCGGGAGGCGACCGGTGTCGTCCCGGACGACCGGACGCTTCTCGTCGAGCGCTTCCGCGACGAGCTCGGCGACTGGCGGATCGCCGTCCACTCCCCGTTCGGCGCACCGGTCAACGCGCCGTGGTCGCTGGCGATCGCGGCGAGACTCCGGGAGCGGTACGGCCTCGACGCGCAGGCGCTGCACTCCGACGACGGCATCGTCCTGCGGCTGCCCGAGACCGACGAGCCGCCCACCGCCGAGCAGGTCCTGCTCGACCCCGACGAGGTCGACGCCCTCGTCCAGGCCGAGGCGAACAGCGCGCTGTTCGCCTCGCGGTTCCGGGAGTGCGCGGCGCGGGCGCTGCTTCTCCCCCGCCGCAACCCGGGCAAGCGCACCCCGCTGTGGCAGCAGCGGCAGCGGTCCGCGCAGCTGCTCACCGTCGCCGCCCGGTTCGGCGAGTTCCCGATCGTGCTCGAGGCCATGCGGGAGTGCCTCCAGGACGTGTTCGACGTACCGGGGCTGAAGGGACTGATGCGCGACGTCTCCTCGCGCCAGATCCGACTCGTCGAGGTCGAGACCTCGATGCCGTCCCCGTTCGCCCGGTCGCTGCTCTTCGGCTACGTCGCCACCTTCCTGTACGAGGGTGACGCGCCGCTCGCCGAGCAGCGCGCGCAGGCCCTCGCTCTCGACTCGACGCTGCTGGCCGAGCTGCTGGGCCAGGCCGAGCTGCGGGAGCTGCTCGACCCCGACGCGGTCGACGAGGTCGAGGCGGAGATCGGGCTGCTGGCCGCCGACCGCGCCGCGAAGGACGTCGAGGGGGTCGCCGACCTGCTGCGGCGGCTCGGCGACCTGTCCACGGCCGAAGCGCTGCGGCGGGGGGCGACGCCGGCCTGGCTCGCCGAGCTCGAGGAATCGCGGCGCGCGCTGCGGATCCGGGTCGCGGGCGAGGAGCGGTGGATCGCCGTCGAGGATGCCGGGCGCTACCTCGACGCGCTCGGCACGCCGCTGCCGGTCGGGGTGCCGGAGGCGTTCCGCGAGCCGGTGGCCGACCCGCTCGGCGACCTCGTCTCCCGGTACGCCCGGACCCACGGGCCCTTCACCGCAGCCGACGTCGCCACCCGGCTCGGTCTCGGCACCGCCGTCGTCGGGCAGTCGCTGACCCGCCTGGCCGCCGCTGGCCGCGTCGTCTCCGGCGAGCTCCGGCCGGGTGGCAGCGGCCTCGAGTGGTGCGACGCCGACGTCCTGCGGCGGCTCCGCCGGCGGTCGCTGGCGCGACTGCGACAGGAGGTCGAACCCGTTCCGCCGGCGGCGCTCGGCCGGTTCCTGCCGGCGTGGCAGGGCGTGGGGGGCAGCAGTGGCCGAGGCGTCGACGCCGTGCTGCACGCCGTCGAGCAGCTCGCCGGGGCTGCCGTACCGGCCAGCGCGCTGGAGACCCTGGTGCTGCCGGCTCGGGTGGCGGGCTATGAACCGGCGCTGCTCGACGAGCTCACCGCATCGGGCGAGATCGTCTGGTCGGGGGCAGGGGCGCTCCCGGGGCGGGACGGCTGGGTGGCCCTCGCGCCGCTCGACTCGGCGCCGCTCCTGCTGTCCCCCGCCGACGACACCGCCGCGTCGACCCCGCTCCACCGGCAGATCCTCGACGCCCTCGACGGCGGGGCGGCGCTGTTCTTCCGCGGCCTGTCCGACCGCGTCGGGTCGCTCGACGACACCGCGCTGGCAGCCGCGCTGTGGGACCTCGTCTGGTCCGGCCACCTCAGCAACGACACCCTCGCCCCGCTGCGCACGCACCTCGGCTCCGGGCGGCGCGGCACCACGCACCAGACCCCGACCCGGGCGCCGCGTCCGCGAGGCCGCTACGGCAGCCGCAGCCTGGGCCGGCCGTCGATGCCGGTCCGTACCGGACCGCCGGACACGTCCGGTCGGTGGTCGTTGCTCCCGACCCGCGAGACCGACCCGACCCGGCGCGCGGCCGCCACGTCCGAGGCACTGCTGGACCGCTACGGCGTCGTCACCCGTGGCTCGGTCGTGGCCGAGCGCATCCCCGGCGGCTTCGCCGGCGTCTACCCGGTGCTGAAGGCGGCCGAGGAGTCCGGCCGCGCCCGTCGCGGCTACTTCGTCGAGGGCCTCGGCGGCGCGCAGTTCGCCCTGCCCGGTGCCGTCGACCGGATGCGGGCGCTGGCCGAGCCGGCCACCGAGGCCGGCTGGACAGCGCCGGTACCCGGCGGCTGGCGCGACCGCCGACGCGAGCCCGAGCGCGCCGTGGTGCTGGCCGCCACCGACCCCGCCAACCCGTACGGCGCTGCGCTGCCGTGGCCTACCCGGGAGGACGCCGGCGGTCACCGGCCGGGTCGCAAGGCGGGCGCGCTCGTGGTGCTCGTCGACGGCGCGCTGGCGCTCTACGTCGAGCGCGGCGGCAAGACGCTGCTCA
>CAJCIY010000246.1 GCA_903970495.1 Candidatus Melainabacteria bacterium
CCGGCTCATCGAACGCGGGGTCGTCGTCGACGAGCGGCCGGGTGTCGGGCTGCGCGCGGCGCCGCACTTCTACTCGACGACCGACGAGGTCGACGCGCTGGTCGAGCACGTCGCGGAGATCGTCGCCGCGCTCTGATCCGCCGCCGTCCCGGTTCCGCTTCTCGCCGAGTGTGACGATCCAGGCCGGTCCTGCGGCGTGTCGCCGCCGCTTCCGTCACTCTCGGCTCGGCTCGGCTCGGCTCGGCTCGGCTCGGCTCGGCTCGGCTCGGCTCGGCTCGGCTCGGCTCGGCTCGGCTCGGCTCGGCACGGCTCGGCTCGGCACGGCACGGCACGGCACAGGCCCGGTGCCCGTCGGTGCGCGGTCTGCCCGGCCCGGTACGCCGCGACGCCGGAGCGGCGGTCACCGGCATCCGCCAGCCGCGAATGCTTGCCTTGCGGCATGCAACAATAGGGGTCGACCGACGGGAGGGTGACGCACGTGCAGGCGCAGCAGGAGCAGGGCTGGCTGAAGCGGCTGGCAGGGCTCTGCTGGCACTACCGCCGCAACGTCGTGGTCGCCTTCGGTGCCGCGCTCCTCGCCACCGTCGTCACCACGGCCACGCCGCTCGTCGAGCGCTACGTCATCGACGACGTGATCGTCACCCACCGCAGCTCGATCACGCCGTGGGCGATCCTGCTCGTCGGCTTCGGCGTGCTGCGGTTCGGGCTGGGCTTCGTCCGCCGGTACGTCGGCGGCCGGCTCTCGCTCGACGTCACCTACGACCTCCGCTCGATGATCTTCGCGGCGCTGCAGCGGCTCGACGGCACCCGTCAGGACGAGATCGCGACCGGCCAGATCGTCAGCCGCTCCTCGAGCGACATCACCCTCGTCCAGGGGCTGCTCGGCTTCCTGCCCAACATGAGCGGCAACGCCCTGCTGTTCGTCACCAGCCTCGTGGTGATGGCGTTCCTCTCCCCGCTGCTGACCATCGTCGCGCTGCTCGTCGGCCCGGCGCTGCTGGTCGTCAGCCTCCGCAGCCGCGGCCGGCTCTTCCCCGCGAGCTGGGACGCCCAGCAGGAGGCCGGCAACGTCGCCGGCATCGTCGAGGAGGACGTCATCGGCGTCCGCGTCGTGAAGGGCTTCGGCCAGGAGGCGCGCGAGGTCGCCCGGCTCGAGCGCACCGCCCGGACGCTGTTCGCCAAGCGCCTCCGCGCGGTCAACCTCACGGCCCGCTACTCGCCCGCGCTGCAGGCGATCCCGGCCTTCGGCCAGATCGGCGTTCTCGCGTTCGGCGGCGTCCTCGCGGCGCGCCACGAGATCACGATCGGCACCTTCCTGGCCTTCTCGACGTACCTCGCCGAGATGGTCTCGCCGGTGCGCATCCTCGCCGGCCTGCTCACCATCGGGCAGCAGGCCCGCGCCTCGATGGAGCGGGTCTTCGAGGTCATCGACTCGCAGCCGGCCGTCACCGAGAAGCCTGACGCACTGACGCTCGAGCACGTCACCGGCGCGGTCGACCTCGAGCACGTGAGGTTCGGGTACGTCCGCTCCCGGCCGGTCCTCGACGACGTCACCGTCCACATCGCCCCGGGCGAGACGGTCGCCTTCGTCGGCGGCGCCGGCTCGGGGAAGTCGACGATCGCCCTGCTGCTGAGCCGCTTCTACGACGTCCAGGACGGGTCCGTACGCCTGGACGGCCACGACGTCCGCGACCTCAGCCTCAGCAGCCTGCGGTCCCGGACCGGTGTCGTCTTCGAGGACTCGTTCCTGTTCTCCGACACCGTCCTGGCCAACATCGCCTACGGCGCGCCCGACGCGAGCCGCGCGCAGGTCGAGCAGGCGGCGAGGGCCGCCGAGGCCGACCGCTTCATCGTCGACCTGCCGGACGGGTACGACACGGTCGTCGGCGAGATGGGCCTGACGCTGTCGGGCGGCCAGCGGCAGCGGGTCGCGCTGGCGAGGGCGCTGCTCACCGACCCGCAGGTGCTGCTGCTCGACGACGCGACCAGCGCGGTCGACACGGCGACCGAGGCCGAGATCCACGCCACGCTCCACCGCCTGATGCAGGGCCGGACGACGCTGCTCGTCGCGCACCGCCGCTCGACGCTGCGCCTGGCCGACCGCATCGTCGTGCTGGACCGCGGCCGGGTCGTCGACGACGGCACCCACGACGAGCTGACGGAGCGGTGCCCGCTCTACCGGCTGCTGCTGTCCGGGCCGGGAGACGACGCCGAGGGGCTCGACGCGCCGGTAGCGCGCGAAGTCGAGCCGCAGGTCGGCGGCATCACCCCGAGCCTGTGGCCCTACGACGAGGCACCCGAGGCCGACGCCGCGACGGCGGACATCGGCCGTCCGGCCGCGGTCGGCCCGCGCGGCGGTGGCGGCGGTCCCGGGATGGGCGGCGGCCCGATCGCCGGCGCGATGCTCTCGATGCCCGCGACGCCGGAGCTGCTCGCCAAGGTCGAGTCGCTGCCACCCGCCGACGGCCGGCCCCGGGTCGACGTCGCCGCCGCGACCGCCGCCGACCCGGGCTTCTCGCTGCGGACGCTCCTCCGCCCGTTCCGCAAGCCGTTCGCGCTCGGCCTGGCGCTCGTCCTGCTCGACGCCGTCGCCGGCCTGGTGCTGCCGCTGCTGGTCCGGCACGGCGTCAACAACGGCATCGCGCAGGGCGTCACCGGACCGCTGTGGGCGGTCTCCGCGGTCGGCCTGGTGGTCGTGCTGGTCGACTGGCTGGTCGAGATCTGGCAGACCCGCATCACCGGACGGACCGGCGAGCGGCTGCTCTACACGCTGCGGCTCAAGACCTTCGCGCAGCTGCAGCGGCTCGGACTCGACTACTACGAGCGCGAGCTGGCCGGCCGGATCATGACCCGGATGACGACCGACGTCGACGCGCTCTCGAGCTTCCTGCAGACCGGCCTCGCGACCGCGGTCGTGTCGGTGCTGCAGTTCGGCGCGGTCTTCGTCGTGCTGCTCGTCCTGGACTGGCGGCTCGCGCTCGTCGTCGTCGTGCTCATGCCGATCCTGATCGGCGCGACGGTCGTCTTCCGCAGCCGCTCGGCGAAGGCGTACGCGGAGAGCCGCGAGAAGATCAGCGCGGTCAACGCGAGCCTGCAGGAGAACCTCTCCGGCGTCCGTGTCACCCAGGCGTTCAACCAGCAGGGCCACACCAGCGGCCGGTTCGCCGGCACCCTCGACGGCTACCGCGTCACCCGGCTCCGGGCGCAGAAGTACATCGCGACGTACTTCCCGTTCGTCGAGTTCCTGTCGGAGCTGGCCGCCGCGCTGGTGCTGGTCCTCGGCGCGAGCTTCGTGCGGCACGGGACGCTGACGGTCGGTGGCCTGCTCGCGTTCCTGCTGTACGTCGACCTGTTCTTCGACCCGGTGCAGCAGCTGTCGCAGGTGTTCGACGCCTACCAGCAGGCGGCGGTCGGCCTGCGCCGGCTCTCGGAGCTGCTGCGGACGCGGACGACCGTGCCGGCCGCCGAGCACCCGCTGCCCGTCGACGACGTCACCGGTGACGTGGTCTTCGACGACGTGCACTTCGCGTACACCGGTGGGGTCGAGGCCCTGTCCGGCGTCGACCTCGCGGTGATCCCGGGCGAGACGCTCGCGATCGTCGGCGAGACCGGCGCCGGCAAGTCGACGCTGGTCAAGCTGGTCACCCGCTACTACGACGTCACCGGCGGCGCTGTCCTGGTCGACGGCCGCGACGTGCGCGACCTCGACCTCTCCGCCTACCGGCACCGGCTCGGCGTGGTGCCGCAGGAGCCGTTCCTGTTCGCGGGCACGGTGCGCGACGCGATCGCCTACGGCCGACCGGAGGCGAGCGACGCCGAGGTCGAGGCCGCGTCCCGCACCGTCGGTGCGCACGAGGTCGTCGCGTCGCTCGAGCACGGCTACCTGCAGCAGGTCGGCGAGCGCGGCCGGTCGCTGTCGGCCGGGCAGCGGCAGCTCCTCGCGCTCGCCCGCGCGGCCCTGGTCGACCCCGACCTGCTGGTGCTCGACGAGGCGACCGCATCGCTCGACCTCGCGACCGAGGCGGCCGTGACCCGGGCGATGGAGACGCTGGCCCGGCGGCGCACGACGTTGGTCATCGCCCACCGGCTCACCACCGCGCAGCGGGCCGACCGTGTCGTGGTGATGGCCGCAGGCAAGGTCGCCGAGGTCGGTACCCACGACGAGCTGCTCGCCCGGGGCGGCGCGTACGCGACCCTCTGGTCCTCGTTCACCGGGGAGCCGGTCGCCGCCGCCTGACCGCGGGTGTACGCCTCGAGGTGCCGGAAGGCTGCCCGGTGAGCGACGATGGTGTCGTGGCGAGCAGGCGGCACGGCGGCAGCATGGGCGACATGGTCAGGACGCTCGCGATCTTCGCGGTCGCGGTCCTGGCGATCGTCGCGTTCCTGCCCAAGACCCACCACGGCGCGGTGGCGCAGCCGGTCGACTACGGCGTCTCGCTCGCCGCGCTGCGGTCGCAGGCGCCGTTCCCCGTGTACGCACCGGTCAGCGCGCCGGCCGGGTGGACGCCGAACCACATCACCGCGCACACCCCGACGTCGGCCGACCGGCACAGCTCGCTCGACCTCGGCTTCTACATCGCGGGCAGCGGCCAGTACGCCGCGGTCGAGCAGTCCGACGCCGCGGGCTTCCTGGCCGCGCAGCTCGGGGCCACGCCGAAGCAGACGGGCACGACGACGATCGACGGCACGCTCTGGCAGACCTGGACCGACAGCTCCGGCCACCCGGCGCTGGTCCGCAGCGTCGGCAGTTCGACGCTCGTCCTCGACGGGCAGGCCTCGACGCAGACGCTGCGCACGCTCGCGGCGTCCCTCAGCCTCCGGCCCGCCACCGACTGACGTCAGTCGTCGTCGGGGCGGGCGGCGTCGAGGCGCGCCTGCGCGCCGTCGAGCCAGCCGCGGCAGATCCCGGCGAGCTCCTCGCCGCGCTCCCACAGCGCCAACGACTCCTCGAGCGTCGCGCCGCCGGACTCGAGGCGGCCGACGACCTGCTCGAGCTCGGCGCGCGCGGCCTCGTACCCGAGCGGTGCGTCCGTCACGGGCGCGAGGTTACCGACTCGACCGTCGTGACCAGGCTGCCGTCGGCCAGCCGTACGGTCACCTGCTCGCCGGCGGTCGCGTCGGCCACCGACCGCAGCGCGGTGCCGCCGGGCCCGAGTGCGAGCGCGTAGCCACGGTCGAGGGTGGCCAGTGGCGACAGCGCCCGTACGCGGGACCGGAGGCTCTCGACGTCGCTGCCCGCGTGGGCCAGGCGTCCCTCGAGGTGACGGAACGCCCTGTGCTGCAGGGCGTTCACGTCGAGGACGTGCTGGCCGACGAGCCGCAGCAGGGCGGGCCGGACGCTCGCGCGGTCGAGCAGTCGGCGCTCTTGGTCGAGCCGCGCGACCAGCGAGCGCCGGGCCGCGGCCGCCGCCCGGTCGATCCGGACGCGCCCCTCGGCGACGTCCGGGACCACGCGCCTGCCGGCGTCGGTCGGGGTCGAGCAGCGGACGTCGGCCACGAAGTCCACGAGCGGCGCGTCCGGCTCGTGCCCGATCGCGGAGACCACCGGCGTACGGCAGGCCGCGACCGCCCGGCACAGCGTCTCGTCGCTGAACGGCAGCAGGTCCTCGACCGACCCGCCGCCACGGGCGAGCACGACCACGTCGACGTCCGCGGCGCGGTCCAGCGAGCCGAGCGCCTCGACGACCGCGCTCACCGCTCCCGGTCCCTGCACGGCGACCTCGCGGATCTCGAAGTCGACCGCGGGCCAGCGGCGCCGGGCGTTCTCGACGACGTCGCGCATCGCCGCGCTAGCCCGGCCGGTCACCAGCCCGACCCGACGCGGCAGGAACGGCAGCGGCTGCTTGCGCTCGGCGGCGAACAGGCCCTCCCCGGCGAGCACCACCTTCAGCGCCTCGAGCCGGGCGAGCAGCGCGCCGACGCCGACCGGCCGGATCTCGTACGCGACGAGCTGCAGCGCCCCGCGCCCGAGGTAGACCTCGGGCTTGACGAGGCAGACGACGTGGCTGCCGTCGCGCAGGTCGAGGTCCTCGACGACGCGGCGCTGCGTGGTGACCGACATCGACACGTCGGCGACCGGGTCGCGCAGCGTCAAGAAGATCGTCCCGGGCCGGCGCGAGACCTGCGTGACCTGCCCCTCGACCCAGATCCGGCCCAGCCGACCCACCCAGCCCGCGACCTGCTGCGCGACGACCCGCAGCGGGACCGGGGTCTCGGCCGAGGTCTCGAGCGCCATCAGGCCTTCGCGATCTGCCGCTCCAGCATCGCCAGCACCGTGACCCGCTTGGCGTGGCCGGCCTCGTAGTCGCGCACGATCTCGAGCTCGCCCCTCGACAGCCCGGCGACCTTGCTGCGGAGGGCGGTGGCCGACAGGCCGTCGTACCCGTCGACCGGCAGGTCCGCGCGGGAGGGCACGGTCGCGGGCAGCTCGGCGCGGTCCTCGACGGCGGCGGCCAGGCCGGGCTCGACGGTGATCGGCGGCTCGTGCTCCCCGGTCGTCAGGCCCTGGTCGGTCTCGGTGTCGTCGGTGTCGTCCTCGAACAGCGCGGTGACCTCGGCCTCGTCGTCGCCGGCACCCCACGCGCTGGTGTCGAGCCCGGTGTAGGTCGGGAACGGCTCGGCCTCGTCGTCGTCGCCGTGCCCCGGGCCGTCGTGGCCGAGCAGGGAGGTGCCGAGCCCGACACCCCGCCCGAGGAGTTCGACGCCGGTGCTCACGGCCTGCGCGAGGACCTGCTGGCCGATGCGTACGGCCGTGGTCGGGATCGTCACCGCGAGCCCGATCCCGAGTGCGACCGGCTTCGAGAGCTCGGTCAGCTGGCGGGGGAGCGGCACGAGGCGCAGGAACGGGGGCATGCGGGACAGGATGCCGCACCGGGGCACCGCTCAACCCCGCGGGCGTAGTCCGTTCGGACTGGTCACAGAAGCGACGCCCGTGCGACGGTCGCCCGCTGCACTGGTCCGATGCAGCTTCGAGGACGTACCCGCAGCATCTCGATGAGAGTGGTCGTCGCCGCCGCGCTGGCCCTGGCCGGCGTCGCCGTGGTGGTCGAGCAGCCGTCGGCCGACGCCGCGTCACCGACGACCCAGGCCGTGGCCGGGACCACCACGCTCTACACCGCGGCGTGTGCGACGGCGTCGACCTGCTACGCGGTCGGCGAGGGCGGTGGCGGCGGCGAGCTGGTGCCGGTGGTGGACGGGAAGGCCGGCGCGCCCGTGGCGATCTCGGGCATGCAGTACGCGCTCGGGGTGTCGTGCTGGAACGCGGACAGGTGCGTCGTCGTCGGGCGGGCGTTGACCAACCCCCAGCAGGCCTTCCTCAGCGTCGTCACCGACGGCGTCCCGGCGGCGGCGGAGGTCGTGCCCGACCTGTTCCAGCTCGACGGGGTCGCCTGCGAGCCGGGCACCTCCACCTGTCTGGCGGTGGGGGAGAACGACGCCGGGGGCGTGCTGCTGCCCATCGTCGCCGGCGTCGCCGGCACCGGCACCCCCCTCGGGTACGAGATCGCCCTCGACAGCGTCGCCTGCCCGAGCGCGACGACCTGCGTGGCGGTGGGGAGCGACGACGCGTATCCCCGCGTCGCGGAGGTCACGACCATCACGAACGGGGTGCCGAGCCCGCTGAGCTCGGTGGCGGGCGCGCAGTACCTCCGCGAGGTCGCCTGCCCGAGCGTCGCCACCTGCTACGCGGTGGGCAACGAGGGCTTCTCCAACGACGCCACCCACCCGAGCAGCTACTCCGAAGGACTGCTGGTCCCCATCACGGCCGGGTCCGCGGGTCCGGTCCAGTACCTGACCGACACCTACGACCTGGAGGGGATCTCCTGCTCGTCGGGCTCGACGTGCACCGCCGACGGGTCGGTGTCGACCGAGAACGGCGGGTCGTTCAGCGGCGGCATCACGGTGCCGATCGTGAGCGGCTCGCCCGGGGCGTCCGTCCCGGTGACGACCGCCTCGGTCCTGCTCGGCGCCACGTGCGCGAGCGCCCTCAGCTGTGTGGCCGTCGGGACGTCGAACGCGTCGGCCCCGACCGGGCTCGTCCTGGCGACCGGGACGCCGGGACAGCTGACGGCGAGCCAGATCACGCTGACGCCGGCGCACCCCACTGCCGACGACGCGTCGGTCACCGCGACCGTGAAGATCCGCAACGACGACGCGACCACGGTCACCGCCGTCGTCCCGGCGCTCACCTCGAGCGACCCGTCGGGCCTCACCGTCACGCGGGGTCCGACGCCCGGATCCGACGCGAGCCTCGGCGCCGGGGACACCGCGACGTTCACGTACACGCTGACCCCGAAGAAGCAGGCGACGGTGACCCTGTCAGCCACCGCGAGCGCGAAGGACGGCAGCGGCACGACGGTGACCACGCCGAAGCCGGACACCCTCGTGGTGGACCTGTCGACCGGGGACCTGTCGATCGCGGTCACGCCGACGCCGACGACCGGGGTCGTCGACAAGCCCGAGACCGTGACGGCGACGCTCACGAACAAGACGGCGTCGACCCTGACCGGCCTCACGCCCTCGCTCGCCGCGACCCCGTCGACGGGTGTGACGGTCTCCGCCGCGGACCCGCCTGCGATCGCGAACCTCGCGCCGCACGCCGCCGCCACCGTGACGTGGGCGGTCACGGCCACGAAGCCGGCGACGTACGCACTGCAGGTCTCCGTGTCGCTGACCGACCCCACGACCGGAGCGGAGACCGACACCGGGTCCGCCTCGCTGACCGTCGACGTACCGGGCATCGTCGTGACGACCACCGGGGACGAGCCCGAGCCCGCGCAGGCCATGAGCGACGACGTCTGCGATGTCGATCCGAACACCGACGGCGACCAGTGCACCCTGCGCGCGGCCATCCAGCTCGCGAACCACCGGGACGAGGTCGGAAGGATCACCTTCGACATCCCCGGCGCCGGAGTGCCGCAGATCGCACCGGCGAGCGCGCTGCCGGCAACGACCTCGCCCGTCACCCTCGACGGCACGTCGCAGGCCGGCGGGTGGGTGAACCTGTCCGGGACGCAGGACAGCAGCGGGACGGGCCTCACCGTCACCGGTGGCAGGTCCACGGTGAGCGGTTTGGTGGTCAACGGATGGGCGACCGGCATCGAGCTCTCGGGCGCGCCTGCCGACACCGTCGCGGGCAACAGGATCGGGACCGATGACACCGGCACGGCTGCGGTGGCGAACGGCACAGGCATCCGGCTGCTCGCCGCGGACTCGCTGATCGGGCAGACCAGCGGCGGCGGCGACACGACCTGCGACGGCGGGTGCAACGTCATCTCCGGCAACCGAGACCGCGGCATCGACGCCTCGCCCGGCGCGTCCGCGGCAGCCACGGGCTCGCGCATCGACGGGAACGTCCTCGGGACCGACGTCACCGGGCGGCGGGCGCTGACCCCGGGCGCGGGACACGGCGTGTACCTGGGTCAGCAGCAGGGCCTCTGGCCGGCGACCGCGGCGCCGCTCCAGGTGGGCGGCCCGACCGCGCGTCCGGGTACGGCACCCGGCAACCTCATCAGCGGCAACGACGTCGGCGTGGTGGCGCTCGCATCCCCACGGCAGGCGGACCCGAACGTGCAGGCGGTCCTCGGCCGGGGCAACCTGGTCGGCGCGGACTGGACCGACGACGCCGCGATCCCCAACGTGGTCGGCGTCGCCAGCGACAACTACGACGTCTGGGGCGGCCGAGCTGCCGCAGACCGCAACGTGGTGGTCTACAACCAGAGCGGACTCAGCTCCCGAGTGGAGGCCGTCGGCGACGTCGTCGGAGTGGGCCTCGCCGGCACGGCCCAGCCCAACGGCATCGGGGCTTTCGCCGAGGTCGAACTGTGCGCTTCCGTCGTCTCCGGCAACACGATCGGAACCGACAAGGCTGTCCTGCTCGGCGGCAACCGCATCGGCACGAACGCGGCGGGGGACTCGGCCTTGCCGAACGGCGTCGGGGCGATGGGCAGGCTCTACAGCGCTCCCGGCACCGGTATCTGCGCGGGGTACGGACCCGACCTCATCTCCGGCAACACCAGCGCCGGAGTGGATCTCACGACCGACGACAACGGCGCCCTGCAGCTGCAGCACGTCTACATCGGCACGAACGCCGCCGGCACCGCCGCCATCCCGAACGGCGTCGGCATCCGATCTCTCGACGAACACCGGGGCCAGGTCGTCGAGCTCGGCATCGGCGGCGACGGGGACTGCGCGTACCCGTGCGTGCTGGTCGCGGGGAACCGTGGCGCCGGGCTGACCATCGCGACCGACGCGGGGCAAGCCCCCGCGCAGCTGGTCGTGCACGACGTCGGCATCGGCGTCGGCGTCGACGGCCGCCCGCTGCCCAACGGCGGCCCGGGCATCGCGGTCGCCGGGAGCGTCATCACCCCGCCAGCCGCCAGCACCCTGGGCGTCGAGACGGGCATCAACGGCAGCGTCATCGCCGACAACGGCGGGCCGGCGCTGGACTTCCGGCAGGCGACCGTGGGGATGGTCGACGGCACCAGCACGACCTTGGCGATCGCG
>CAJCIY010000247.1 GCA_903970495.1 Candidatus Melainabacteria bacterium
CTGGCCGGGCTGCTGCTGGGAGGCCACCCGCTGGTCGGGCTCAGCGGTCAGCTGGTCCCGGCGAGCCGCGCCGCCGCCCTCGTCGCCGCGAGCTGGGCGACGCAGCTCCCGCCGATGCTGGGCTTCTGCCTGCTCGCCGTCGCGGTGTCGGTCGTGACCCGCTCGAGCATCCTGGGCATCGGAGCGCCGGTCCTGCTCGGCCTCCTCATGCAGCTGACCACCCTGCTCGACCTGCCGGCCGTCGTACGCGAGTCGCTGCTCAGCACGCCGTTCGCGGGCTGGCACGGCTTTTGGACCAGCCCCGACTTCGTCGACCCGTTCTGGCACGGCCTGATCACCAGCACGGTGTGGGGCGTGGTCAGCCTGGTGGTGGCGTCCGCGGTCTTCCTGCGGCGGACGGTACGGGTCTCGTGAGCCCGCGCCTCACGCGGCGAGGTCAGCCGGTCCGGGTCTGCGCTGCCCTCCTCGCCGCGGGAGCTGTGGCCGTCGGGGTCTCGGGGTGCGGCGGCACCGGCCTGGGCGCCGACGCGCTGCAGACCTCGATCGCGCCGACGTTCGCCAACCTGTACGTCCGGCAGCAGGCCGTGGAAGGCAACCCGGTCCCGGCAGCGCGCGACCTGCACGCCCGCGCGACCTGCACCAAGGGCACCCCGGACGAGACGCAGAGCGGGTCCGGCGACGACTGGGTCTGCGACATCACGTTCCTGGTCGCCGGACCGGCCACCCCCGTCACGGCGATCTACGACGTGACGCTGCAGACCGACGGCTGCTACGCCGCCGACGGCGACGGGCCGGCGTCCGTCAACGGCTCCCGCACCGTCACCGGCGCCGGCTACACGCAGCGGCTCAACCCGCTGTGGCTTGTGGACGGCTGCTTCGACGTCGGCTGAAACCCTCCCGACCGTTCACCTCCCGTGCACCGAGGGGCTTCCTTCACGGCTTAGCGTCGGGAGACACCCAGCAGACGTCGACGACCGTCTCGGCCGGGCCACCAGCAAGAACGTCGCAGGCGAGGGAGCCCGGATGCGCGTCATCGGCGGAGCACGTTGGCGGCACGAGCACCGGCGCGCCGTCCGCAAGGCGGTCGGCACCGGCATGGCCGTCGTCCTGCTCACGGGGGTCGGCGCGGCGGCGGCCGCCGCCGGGAGCTTCGGCCACGGCAAGGTCGGGACCGACGACGGGCAGGGCATCCTGCTGCCGACCAACCAGCGGATCACGCCGATCGGCACGCGGACCCTCGTCGACGACGGCCGCCTGCTGTCCTCGTCCATCAGCCCGAACGGTCGCTACCTCGCCGCGCTGACCTGGAACGACTTCACCGGCTTCCTGACGATCCTCGACCTCAAGACCGACAAGATCGTGCAGCAGGTCGGCACCGGCGTCGGCACCGACAAGGCCATCGGCGACGCCACCGTCGCGGCCGACGGGCCGCTCTGGTCCGCAGACTCCCGCAGCCTCTGGTTCCCGCAGACCTCGGACCTCGTACGCTTCGCCGTCGCGAGCAACGGCACGGTCTCCGACCCGGTGACCACCACGCTCGAGCAGACGAACGGCAACCTCACGACGGGCAACACGACCGTCCCGGACCTGCCGTCCGGCATGGCGCTGAGCCCCGACGGCGCGACCCTCTACGTCGCGCTCAACGGCGTCAACAAGCTCGGCATCATCAGCACCGCCACCAACGAGGTCACCGGCGTCATCGCCGTCGGCAACGCCCCTCGCCAGGTGGTCCTGGTCGGCAAGCACGCCTTCGTCTCCAACGAGGGCGGCAAGCCCGCGAAGCCCGGCCAGTTCACCAACGAGTCCGACGGCACCGCGGTCGTCGCGGACAAGAGCACCGGCGCGGCCACCAGCGGCACCGTCTCCGAGGTGGACCTCACGGCCGGCAAGGAGATCAAGGAGATCAAGGTCGGCCTCCAGCCGACCGCCGAGTACCTCGCCGCCGACGGCACCCTGATGGTCGCCAACTCCAACGACGACAGCCTCTCGCTCATCGACCCGGCGAAGGCCAAGGTCGTGCAGACCGTCAACGTCAACCCGCTGCCCGGCTCCACCGTCGGCAGCTACCCGAACGCCATCACGATGCCGAACCCGACCACGATGCTCGTCAGCATCGGACGTGACAACGCGATCGCCGTCTACCGGTACGCCGGCCCCAAGCAGCCGGCGAAGTACGAGGGTCTGCTGCCCACGGACTTCTACCCGGTCGCCGTGACCTACGACCCGGCCATCGGCAAGGTCGTCGTGACCAACGACAAGGGGATCGGCGCCCGCGGTCCGGAGACCAGCGTGAGCAAGGGACCGGGCACCGCCCCGGCGGGTTCGACCGTGACCGGGCACAACACCTACAACGACACCGGCTCGCTCACGACCTTCACCATGCCGACGACGGCGCAGCTCGCGACGGACACCCACCAGGTCTTCGTGGACAACGGGTGGGAGAAGCTGCTCTCCAGCACGCCGATCAAGAACTCGAAGGCCAAGCCCGTCGCCGTCCCGGTCCACCTGGGTGACCCGTCGACGATCAAGCACGTCTTCCTGATCATCAAGGAGAACCGCACCTACGACCAGGTGCTCGGCGACGACGGCAAGGGCGACAGCGACCCGGCGCTGGCCCAGTTCGGCAAGACCGTCACCCCGAACGGCCACGCGCTGTCGAACACCTACAGCCTGTTCGACAACTTCTACGACGAGGGGACGCTCTCGGCCGACGGCCACAACTGGCTGGTGCAGGCCGACGCGAACGACTACATCGAGAAGGAGTTCGGCGCCTTCTACCGCAGCTACCCGGCGCAGGGCGGCGACGCGCTCGCCTACCAGCGCGACGGCTTCCTCTGGAACGCCGCCGCCGCCGCGGGCGAGACCTCGGAGTCGTTCGGCGAGTACAACAACTTCCTCGACCAGGAGGCGCCCACACCGTCCTGGTCGGACTACTACCAGGACTCGCAGATCCTCGAGGGCAAGGCCACGGGCCCGCTGCCGGTGCCGGAGTCGAGCGTCGACACCTACGCCGACATCCCCTCGCTCAACGCCATCGACGACCATGAGTACCCGGCGTTCGACCTCGGGATCCCCGACCAGTACCGCGAGGACGTGTGGGCGCAGTCGTTCGCCCAGAGCGTCAAGACCGGCAAGCTCGCGAACCTGAACCTGATCTGGATGCCCGACGACCACACCGCCGGGATCGGGACCGGTGACCCGAACCCCGTCGCCGAGGTCGCTGACAACGACCTCGCCGTCGGCCGGATGATCAGCACGATCTCGCACTCGAAGTACTGGAGCAGCAGCGCCGTCTTCGTGCTGGAGGACGACAGCCAGAACGGCGTCGACCACGTCGACGGCCACCGCGCACCGCTGGAGATCGCCAGCCCGTACGCCAACCGCGGCGTCGTCAACGACACGTACTACACGCAGCTCAACGTGGTGAAGACGATCGAGGACATGCTCGGCATCGCCCCCATGAACCAGGAGGACCGCGCCGCCGAGCCGATGTTCGACGCGTTCACCAACACCCCGAACCTGACCCCGTACACGGTCCGGCCCAACCAGATCCCGCTCACCCAGGGCCTCACCACCGCGACGAGCAGCACCGCGGCGAGCAGCGCGGCGAAGGCGGGGACCGCCACGAGCGCCGCCGTCCAGGCCCCCAACCTGACCCCGGAGACCGCGGCAGCGCAGGGCGTGCCCGCCGCCGAGCGCGCCGTGTACCAGCAGTGGGTGCTGTGGAGCCGGAACGGACGCTTCAACGGGTCCACCGCGCTGCAGGACTGGGCCAACCCGGCCCAGCTGAACCGACTCGACTGGTACAGCGCTCACAACTGGTCGGTGCCCTACCCGGGTGACTCGGTGATCCTGCCGCCCGACCAGGTCCCCGGCCACAACCTCCCCGCCGGGTACCTCGGCGACTGACCGCGACCGATCGCCTCCGACGGCTCCGCCCGCGCGGCGAAGCCGTCGGCACCCAGGGGCAGACTGGCGGGCATCCACCCTGTCCCGACCGGTGAGGAGACCCGATGGCGAAGACGTTCAAGCCGACGTGGGCGGACGCGCCCGCCCAACACGACTTCCCTGCCGCGACGGCGTACCTGAGCCTGCTGGCGACACCCACCCAGACCAACGTGCTGAACGGACTGCTGGGGGAGTCGGTGACGGTGCACCATAAGGCGAAGGACATCCTGCGGGCCGCGCGGCTGCCGCTGCTCCCGGTCGACGACCCGTCCGTCGCCAAGGACCTCAAGCGGGTCCGCAAGGGTGTCCCGCTGGCGCCGGTGCTGCTCGTACGCGGTGACGTGACCGCCGACCAGGCACTGCAGATCGCGGACGGCTACCACCGGGTCTGCGCCAGCTACCACCTGAGCGAGGACACCGACATCCCCTGCCGGCTCGCCGCCCTGCCCGCCATCGCCGTCTGAGCGGCCTGCGATGACCAGCCCCGGCGAACGGCTCGAAGCGCGCCGCGGGCCGCGGGTGGCCGCACTGCTGGCTCGGGAACCGGTGTGGGCACGGGAGTTCGACGACCTGCACTACGAAGGTCGACGGTTGTTCAGCGAGCTGTTCGGCACGTTCCTGCTGGTCCTGGCCGGCGCGGGCGCCCCGGTGATCGATCACGTCAGCGGCGGGCAGATCGGCCGGGTCGCCGCCGTGGTCGCACCGGCAGGGACCGTCCTCGCCGTCATCCTCTTCATGGGCGCCGTGTCCGGTGCGCACCTCAACCCGGTCGTCAGCATCGCGTTCGCGCTGCGCCGGGACTTCCAGTGGCGTCGCGTCCCCGGCTATCTGCTCGCGCAGCTCCTCGGCGCTCTGCTCGCCGCCCTCCTGCTGCGGATCACCTTCGGGAACGTCGCCCACCTCGGGGCCACGCTGCCGGGTCCGGCGTTCACCACCGCGCAGGCGCTCACCCTCGAGGTCTTCCTCACGCTCGGCCTGGTCAGCACCATCCTCGGCACCGCGTCGACCGCCCAGAACGTCGGCACCCTGTCCGCGTTGGGTGTGGCCTCCTACATCGCACTGGCGGGACTGTGGGCCAGCCCCGTCAGCGGGGCCTCGATGAACCCCGTCCGGTCGGCCGGCCCCGCTCTCGTCAGCGGTCAGCTGCACGACCTGTGGATCTACCTGGCGGGACCGACGGTCGGGATGTTCCTCGCGGTGGGGGCCGCCGGCATCCTGCGCGGCCCCGGGGGTGACCCGGATGCCGTCCGCGCCGCGCAAGGCACGCTGCGCTGAGGCCCCCTTGCGCCGGATCGCACCGGTAGGACGATGGTCGGATGAAGGCCGACACGGACGAGTCCCGCGCCATCGCTGAGGTCACCGCCCGCCTGGAGCGTCGCTTTCCCGCCATCTCGGTCGAGACCGTGCGCGAGACCGTGCGATCCGCCTACGACGGCTTCAGCGGAAGGCCGGTTCGCGCCTTCGTGCCCGTCCTCGTCGAACGTGAGGTCAAGCAGACGCTGGCTCACCGCGTCGCCTGAGCCCCACCGATGGTTCGCGTACCGTGCAGTACGACAAATCTGTCGTATGAGAAGCGGTTGCGGCGTGCGCCAGGAGGTATCTGGGCCGACATGACCGCGACCCCGAACGACTCGGGATGCTGCTCGCGCGGGCCAGCTGGCTGTCCGTACGCTCTGCCGGGTTGGCGCGATCCAGGCGAGCGGCGCTCTGAGGTGAACCCATGACCGGAAGCTCCCGCCGTCTCGCGTGGCCGGTGCTCGTCGCCGTCGCCGCGCTCGCCGGCACCGCGTGCGGCACGACCTCTGGCGCGGCGACGACGAGCCCCTCGCCCGCCGCCTCGGCGCGGACGACGAACCCCCTCAGCAGGTCCGGTCCGGTCGCCACCCGCAGCGCGACGGTCCCCCAGCGCACTCTCAGCTGGCCCGGTTACCACGCATCGCTTGCCCGTACGGGGGCCGTCAGCGGTCCGACGTTCGCCGGCGCGACCCAGGCGTGGACGGCGGCCCTCGGCGGGGCGGTGTACGGACAGCCGCTCGTCGGGGATGGCCGCGTGTTCGCGGCGACCGAGAACGACCGGGTGGTGGCGCTCGACCCCGCCGACGGCGACGTCGAGTGGTCGGTCTCGCTCGGCTCGCCACTGACCGACGTGGCGTCGGTCGCGGGCTGCGGCGACGTCGACCCGCTCGGCATCACCAGCACGCCCGCGCTCGACACCGCGTCGGGGGTCCTCTACGTCGTCGGCGAGGTGAGCGACGGCGGCGGGAAGGTGCACCACCAGCTCGAGGGGCTCGACGCGTCGACCGGCGCGGTCGTCGTCTCCGACGACGTCGACCCGCCGCTGCCGAGCGGCGAGAGCGCCGTGAACCTGCTCCAGCGGGCCGGCCTGGCCCTGGCGAACGGGCGGGTGTACGTCGCCTACGGCGGCAACGACGGTGACTGCGGCAACTACCACGGCTGGGTCGTGAGCGTCGCGGAGACCGGAGCCGCCGACCGCACCTCTTTCGAGGTCGCCTCCGACGGTGAGGGCGGTGCGATCTGGGAGTCGGGCGGTGCCCCTGCCGTCGACGCCTCTGGCGACGTCTACGCGAGCACCGGCAACGCGAACCCCGACCCGCCGCAGGGCGGTCCGGATCCCAAGCTCTACACCGAGAGCGTCGTCAAGCTCAGCCCGTCGTTGCGCCCGCTCGCGTCGTACAAGGACCGGATCGCCGGAGGAGACGAAGACCTCGCGACCGGCAATCCGGTGCTGCTCCCCGACGGTGACGTGTTCTCGATCGGCAAGACCGACGTCGGGTACGTCCTGCGGCAGAGCGACCTCGGGCAGGTCGCGGCCATCACCGGGATCTGCGGCAGCGACCCCGACGGCGGGCCGGCCTACGACGCCGCAACCGACACGATGATCGTGCCGTGCAAGCATGGCGGCGAGCAGCTGGTCGACCTGCGTACGAACACAGTGGGGGCGAAGCTGTCGGGCGCGAACGGCGCCCCGATCATCGTGGGCTCCGACATCTGGGCACTGGACTACCCGACCGGCACGCTGACCGAGTACGCCGTGACGGCCGGAACCGAGCTGCAGCACCTGTCTGTCGGGACGGTGCCGACCTTCGCCAGCCCGAGCACGGGCGCGGGGCTCCTGCTGGTCGGCACCCGGACCGGGGTCACGGCTCTCCGGTAGGACCAGGACCGCCCGACCGGGTCGCCCGGCGGAGCGACAACGCCAGGCCGACGACGACGGCCACCGGGAGCGCCCACCAGGCGCTGACGTGCGCCAGGTGGACCAGGGCCGCGGTGGCCGCCAGCCCGAGGACGACGCCGACCGCGATGCGCCAGTCATCGCCGACCACGAACTCGTACCAGAAGGCGCCGAAGGTCCTGACCCGGCTCATGCCACGCTCGCGACCGGACGGCGCCGGCGGTCGCGCTCCCGCCGGAGGACTGCGATCAGACCTGTCGCGACGACGGCCACGGCGGCGATGACGGCGGGGAGTGCCGTATCGCTGCCGGGCCAGCGGACGCCGGCTCCCTCGGCGCCCCAGAAGGTGCCGAAGCTGGTCAGCATCACGCCGACCACGAGCTTGAGCGTGTTCTCGGGTACGCGGGTGAGCGGCCGGTGGACCAGGAACCCCGCTCCGGTCACGAGGACGACGGCGACCACGGCACCTACCACCGCGAGCGAGACGTCGTGCTGGTTGGCGCCGAACGTCACGACGATGAAGCACACCTCGAGCCCCTCGAGCAGGACGCCCTTGAAGCAGAGGGTGAACGCGTACCAGTCGGGGACGAACCGGCCGCCCGCGACGTCGGCGCGTCCGGCGGCGGTCACCTCGCGGTCGTAGATGGACGCCTCGTCGTGCAGCGGCCTGAAGCCGCCCGCACGGAGGATCGCCTTGCGCAGCCACTGCAGCCCGAAGATCAGCAGCAGGCCGCCGACCACCAGCCGCAGCACGTCGATCGGGATGGCGGTCAGCGCGGGACCGAGGATCGCGACCACCGCAGCCAGGGAGACCACCGCCGTGGCGATGCCGTACCGGGCCGACCGCCAGCCGCGGGTGGTGCCGATCGCCAGCACGATCGTCAGCGCCTCGACGGCCTCGACCGTGCAGGCGAGGAAGACGCTGAGCGCCAGCAGGACCTCTCGCACCGTGGGCCCTCCGTGACCTGTCGGAATCCCTGACTACTATAAAAGTGTAGTAGACAGCGGCTCCGGGTTCCTGAGAATCCCGCGCACTCGGTTGGCCGCGACCTCCGTTGTCTCTACAGTCCTGTAGTACGAGACCGGGCCGACGGGGGAGTTCTCACCGCGGGCCGCAGCGACCCCGCCGTCCTACCGCGAAGGCAGAGATGACCACCACACGACCACGCGCAGCAGCCTCGCCGCTCGAGCGCGCCGAGGACCTCCTGCACCTGGACCGGCACGGCGGGCACCCGGTGCCCACGTTCGCGCGGGCGCTGCTCGCCACGGCGGTCGCCGTCGGCGGGTCGCTGCTCGCGGACGCGCTGCTCGTCGTCCTCGGCCAGGCGGTCTTCCCGGGCACCCGCGGGTACCCGCACTTCCGGTTCGGTGACTACGCGACGCTGACCGTCCTCGGCGTCCTCGCTGCCTGCATCGGCTGGCCGGTGGCGTGCCGGCTGAGCGCGGCGCCGCGGTGGCTGGTGAGCCGGGCGGCTGTGGTGGTGACGGTGGTCCTGCTGCTGCCGGACGTCGCGATCCTGGTGCAGGGACAACCGGCCCGGGCGGTCGGCGTGCTGATGGTCATGCACCTCACGATCGCCGTCGTCACGTACGCCGCTCTCGTCCTGCTGGCCCGTCCGAGCCGCGCGACGCGGCCGTGGGGCGTGCACGGATCCGACAGTGCGACAGAGCTGTAGGAGTGCGCCGGCATCCCGGTACGATCGGCCGGTGGCCAGACGTGCGCAGGGCGAGCTCGAAGCCGACGTCCTCGCCGCGCTGTGGGCGGCCAAGCGGCCGCTGACGGCCGAGGAGGTCAGGGCCGCCCTGCCGCCGGGTCTCGCGTACACGACCGTGGCGACGATCTTGGTGCGGCTGGCCGAGAAGGGCCTGCTGACCCGGGAGGCGCAGGGGCGCGCGTTCGTCTACTCCGCGGTCGCGACGGACCCGGCGCACGTCACCGCGCTGCGGATGCAGCACGTCCTGTCCGAGGACAGCGAGCACAGCCGGGTGCTGCAGCGCTTCGTGGCCACGCTCTCCAAGCGGGACGAAGCCGCGTTGCGCCGGGCGCTGCGGGAACGCTGAGCGGTGTTCGCCTCCTGGCTGCTCGTGTGGTGCGCCGTCGCCGGGTTCGGCGCGAGCGCGCCGCTGCTGGCCCGGCGGCTCCCGCCGCGCGCCGCCCTGGTGCTGCTGGTCGGCGGCGGCGTGCTCGCCGCAGGTGCCGCGCTCGGCTCCCTCGCCGTGATCGTCGCGCCGTCGGTCGGCCAGCTCCCGGTCGCCGCCTCGGTCGGTCGCTGGTCCGCGGCGGAGCTGGCGGTCAGCGACCCGTACTCGGGCCTCGTCACCGGCCTGGCCGCGGCCGCGCTCGCCGTGCTCGTCGTCCGGCTGGCCGTCCGCGGCGGCCGGGAGGGACGCCTGCTGCGCGACACCTGGCGGCTGGCAGCGGCCTGCGGTGGAGACAGCGACCTGGTGGTGCTCGAGGACGCCGGCTCCGTCGCGTACGCGCTGCCGGCACGGCCCGGTCGGCGGG
>CAJCIY010000248.1 GCA_903970495.1 Candidatus Melainabacteria bacterium
GGGTGCGACCCGCCGCTCCCCCGGGTGTCGAGCAGGTGCAGCGTCCGCGTCGCGTCGAGCCCGCCCAGGTCGCCCAGGTAGGCCACGGCCCGCGCCGGTCCACCGGGGACGCAGACGACGTCGGGGCCGGAGCCGATCGCCCCGACCGCGAGCTGCTGGCCGTCGGCGAGGACCGGCATCGGGCGCTCAGGCCTTGAGGTCGATGCCGCGGGCGAAGCTCGCGCCGATGCCGTCGGCCACGCGGCCGAGCACGTCGGCGGGGACGGCGGAGTCGACCCCGACCACCATCAGCGCCTCGCCGCCCGCCTCCGTACGGCTGACCTGCGCGTTGCCGATGTTGACGCCGGCCTCGCCGAGCGCGGCGCCGATCTGCCCGACGACACCGGGGCGGTCGGCGTACCGGAAGACGGCGAGGTGCTCCTGCGGCCGGACGTCGACGTCGAAGCCGTCGATCTCAGTGAGCTTCTCGACCATCCGCGGGCCGCTGAGGGTGCCGCTGACGCTGACGTCGGAGCCGTCCGGCAGCGACCCGCGGAGCGTGATCAGGTTGCGGTAGTCGGGGCTCTCGGTCGTCGTCGTCAGCTCGACCGCGAGGCCGCGCTCGTCGGCGAGCAGGGGTGCGTTGACGTACGAGACCGGCTCCTCGACGACCGGCGCGAACAGGCCGCGCAGCGCCGCGAGCTTGAGCACCGCGACGTCGAGGGCGGCGATCTCGCCGCGGATCTCGACGGTGACCGCGGACGCGAGACCGCCGGCGAGGCCGGTGAAGACCTGGCCGAGCTTCTCGACCAGCGGCAGCGCGGGACGGATCTCCTGCGCGACGACGCCACCGGCCTGCACGTTGACCGCGTCCGGCACGAACTCGCCGTCGAGGGCGAGCTTCACGCTGCGGGCGACCGCCGTGCCGGCCTTGTCCTGCGCCTCGACGGTGCTCGCCCCGAGGTGCGGGGTGACGACGACCTGGTCGAGGGCGAACAGCGGCGAGTCGGTGCAGGGCTCCTTGGCGTACACGTCGAACGCGGCGCCGGCGACACGGCCCTCGCTGATCGCGTCGGCCAGCGCCTGCTCGTCGACGATGCCGCCGCGGGCGGCGTTGACGATGCGCAGCTCGGGCTTGACCAGCTGCAGCTCCTTGGCGCCGATGAGGCCGAGCGTCTCGGGCGTCTTGGGCAGGTGCACGGAGATGAAGTCGCTGACCCGCAGCAGCTCTTCGAGGCTGACGAGCTTGACGCCGAGCTGCGCGGCGCGGGTGGCCGAGACGTACGGGTCGTAGGCGACGATCGTGGTGCCGAAGGCCATCAGCCGCTGCGTGAAGAGCACGCCGATGCGGCCGAGGCCGAGCACGCCGACGGTCTTGTCGGCGACTTCGACGCCGGTGAAGGCGCTGCGCTTCCACTCCCCCGACTTGAGGCTGGCGTTCGCCTTCGGGATGTGCCGGGCGAGGCTCAGCAGCAGCGCGACCGCGTGCTCGGCGGCGGTGACGATGTTCGACGTCGGCGCGTTGACGACCATGACGCCCTTGGCGGTCGCGGCCTTGACGTCGACGTTGTCGAGGCCGATGCCGGCGCGGGCGACGACCTTGAGGTTCGGCCCGGCGGCGAGCGCCTCGGCGTCGATCTGGGTCGCGCTCCGGACGATGACGGCGTCGGCCTCGGCGAGGGCCGGCAGCAGGGCCGCCCGATCGGCACCGTCGACGTGGCGTACGTCGAAGTCGTGGCTGAGGATGTCGAGGGCGCTCGGGGCGAGCTCCTCCGCGATGAGGACGACGGGCGGCACGGCGGGCCTTTCGGACATCCGGGTCCCTGCGCGAACGCCGACCCCGGCAGCGGTACGGACGGTGGGTTCGAGCGTACCGGCGTGACGGCCGCCACCCCGCCGCGGCGCTCGTCGGCTGCCGAGTGTGACGGAAGCGGGGCTCTCGAGGGCCCTTCGACCCGCTTTCGTCACTCTCGACGCGAGGGCCTCGTGGCGAGAGCGACGCCGGCGGCTGGGAGGTCGCGCGTCGGGCTGGCGACCGCCCCGCCGAGTGTGACGAAAGCGGGGCTGAGGACGGCTCCCTGACCCGTTACCGTCACATTCGGCGCGTGCCGGGTCAGGCGGGGCGGGGCAGCAGGCCGTCGCTGATGATCTTCCGCTGGATCTCGCTCGTCCCCTCGAAGATCGTCGTCAGCCGGGCGTCGCGCCAGTAGCGCTCCACCGACCGCTCGGTCGTGTAGCCGTTCCCGCCGTGCAGCTGCATCGCCTCCGCCGTGACCACCGCCGCCATCTCGGTCGCCCGCAGCTTGCACATCGCCGCCTGCCGAGTCGCGTCCTCCCCGACGTCGAGCAGGTGCGCGACCTGCCGGTAGAAGGCCCGCGCCTGCTCGACCTCGCTCGCCATGTCGGCCAGCGCGAACCGCAGCGCCTGGAAGTCGCCGATCGGGTGGCCGAACTGCTCGCGCTCCTGCAGGTACGCCTGGCAGTCCTCGACCGCGCCCTGCGCCAGCCCGACCGCCCGCGCGGCCGTGTGGACGCGGGCGATGTCGAGCCATGACCCGACGCCGCTGAAGCCCTCGTCGCCGCCGGTCGTGACGACGTTGCCGGCAGGGATGCGTACGCCGTCGAAGACCAGGTCCCAGGTCAGGAAGCCGTGGTAGCCGATCTTGTCGATCGGCTCGCCGGTCAGGCCGTCGGGGAAGGCGCCGCGCTCCTTCTCGAGCAGCAGCGTCTCCAGGCCCGCCGACCGGGGCTCGCCGTCCTCGGGGTCCCGCGTACGCACCAGCACCTGGATGAAGTCGGCCGCCTCGGCGTTGCCGCACCAGCGCTTGTGGCCGGTCACGACGTAGGAGTCACCGTCGAGCACGGCGCGGGTCTGCACGCCCGCGAGGTCGGAGCCGGCGTCGGGCTCGGACAGCGCGATCGCCCCGATCCACGTGCCGGCCGCGCTCCGCCGCAGCAGCTCGTCCCGGCGGCTGGCGTCGGCGAGGCCGCAGCCGAGGCCCTGCGCGCGGGCGATGATCGACCCGACGCTCATCCACGCCCGGGCGAGCTCCTCGGCGACCATCGCGTACTCGAAGGCGCCGAGGCCGAGGCCGCCGTACGCGGTCGGAATCGTGATGCCGAACAGGCCGAGGTCGGCCAGCTCGGTGAGCAGCTCCGCCGGGATGAGGCCCTTCTGCGGGTCGAGCTCGTCGGCGAGCGGCCTGACCCGGTCGCGGGCGAACGCGCGCACCGTGTCGAGCAGCTTCGCGCGCTCGGGCGTGTGCCACGGCGCGGTGAGCTCCGGCAGCGCGGGCTCCTGGGTCACGGTCATCCCCTTCGGGCTCCTTCGGGTCGGCTGGGCCACTACCCACATCTCGGGGACGTGACCGCCCGATGCGCCTACCCTCGGCAGCGTGTCGAACGAGCTGCCGGAGATCGACGAGAAGCTGGCGCGGTGGCTCGAGGCCCAGCCGGTGTTCTTCGTCGCGACCGCGCCGCTCGCCGCCGACGGCCTCGTCAACTGCTCGCCGAAGGGCAGCATCGGCACGTTCGCCGTGCTCGGCCCGCATCGGGTGGCGTACCTGGACCTGACCGGCAGCGGCATCGAGACCGTCGCGCACCTGCGCGAGAACGGCCGGGTGACGCTGATGTTCTGCGCCTGGACCGACCGGCCCGACATCGTGCGGCTCTACGGCCACGGCTCGGTCGTGCTGCCCGAGGACGACGGTTTCGCCGAGCTGCTCGCGCGGTTCGGCGAGCATCCCGGCGAGCGGTGCGTCATCGTCGTCGACGTCGACCGGGTGCGCGACTCCTGCGGGTACGCGGTGCCGCGGATGGAGCTCGTCGCCGAGCGCGACGTCCTGGACCTGGCGAACGCCAAGAAGGGACCGGAGAGGCTGGCCGCGTACCGGGCCGAGAAGAACGCCGCCTCGCTCGACGGCCTGCCCGGCCTGTAGGCATGGTCGAGCTGCAGCGGCTGGCCGCCGGTCACGCCGCGGCGGTGCTCGCGTTCGAACGGGCCAACCGGACGTTCTTCGCTGCCTCCGTCTCCGACCGCGGTGACGACTACTTCGCGCAGTTCGCCGATCGGCACCGCGAGCTGCTGGCCGAGCAGGAGGTGGGCGACGGCGTCTACTCCGTGCTGGTCGACGACGACGGAGCCGTCCTGGGCCGGTTCAACCTGTACGTCGCCGGCGACGGCGTAGCGACGCTCGGTTACCGGGTGGCCGAGGCGGCGACCGGCCGGGGGGTGGCGACGGTCGCGGTCAGCGAGCTGTGCGCGACGGCCCGTTCGCGGTACGGCCTGACCCTGCTGCGAGCCGCGGCCGCCGACGCGAACGGGGCCTCACGGCGGGTGCTCGCGAAAACCGGTTTCTCGGCCGTCGGCCCGACCGGTCCCGATGAGGTCGGCGGCAAGCCGGGCACCTGGTACGAGCGCGATCTCTAGGCGCCCACGGTCCGACCCCCCGGGGCGGCAGCGGGTCGGGCGACGCGCACGGCGGCGATCGCATAGGTCAGGTGCGCGGCCGCGACGGCGAAGCACACCCCGGCACAGAGCGGTTGCAGCGTCGCGTACTGCGGCTGCGGGTCGTCGAGTCCGAGCGGGATCAGTGCCAGGGCGCCGACACCGGCGTAGAGCAACGCACCGGCGGCTCCGGTGCGGCGTGGCCAGGAGCGCGCGGAGCCGAGCAGGGCGGCCGGCAGCACGAGGCAGAACAGCTCCGGGACGAGGAGGAAGTACGCGAGGAACAGCCACGGCCCGATCGAGGCGACCACGACGGTCGGGATCCACAGCAGGCAGACGTCGGCACGCAGCAGGGTCGCCGCACGGGGCCGGCCGCGACGGGCTGCTCCGACGAGCGCCGGCAGCGAGAGCACCGCGAGCCCGAGCGCGACGGACACGACGACCACGCCGGCGTCGAGCACTCCCCGGTACGTCACGGGCACCACCCCCGGGCCGCATGATGACAGACCTACGGGCGCCAGGAACCGGCGGCGGTCGCGGACCAACGGCCTTCGTCGTGGCGTACGCGGACCGGAAGCCCGAAGGTCTCGCTCATCGCCGCGTCGGTCAGCGTCTCGGCCAGCGGGCCGCCGCCGACGACCCGACCGCCGCGCAGCAGCAGGCCGTGCGTCGTCGTCGGCGGCAGCTCCTCGACGTGGTGCGTGACCGTGATCGTCGTCAGCCCCCCGGCGACGCCGGCGACCGCGGCGAGCAGCGCCTCCCGCGCCGGCAGGTCCAGTCCGCTCGCCGCCTCGTCGAGCAGCAGCAGCTCCGGCCGCTGCACCAGCGCCCGGGCCAGCAGCGCCCGCGCCCGCTCACCCTGCGAGCAGTCCTGGAACCGCCTGTGCTGCAGCGCTTTCAGGCCGACCTCGTCGAGCCGAGCGGCGGCGTCGGCCCGGTCGGCGTCGGTGTACCGCTCGTACCTCGGCAGGATCGTGCCCGAGGCGCCGGTCAGGGCGACGTCGGACAGCGGAAGCTGCCCCGGGATCCGGGCCGCGGTCGGTGCGTCGACGACGGCGATGCGCTCCCGCAGCGCCCGCATGTCGACGCGGCCGAGCCGCTGCCCGAGCACGTCGGCCGTACCCGCCGAGGGGTGGCGCTGCGCGGACACGACCGACAGCAGCGAGGTCTTGCCGGCCCCGTTCGGCCCGAGCAGCGCCCAGTGCTCCCCGGCGAGCACCGTCCAGTCGGCGTCGGCGATCAGGTCGACCCGCGGCGGACCAGGGACCCAGACCGACACGCCCCGCAGCGCGAGGACGGCGGCCACTCAGTCGAGCGGGGTGTCGAGCCAGGAGAACAGCGGCCGCAGCTGCGCGCCCACCTGCTCGACCTGGTGCTCGCGCCCCGCGGCGGCGAGCTTCTCGAAGGTCGGCCGGCCAGCCTCGACCTCGGCCATCAGCTCGTTGGCGAAGGTGCCGTCCTGGATCTCGGTGAGGATCTGCTTCATCGCGGCCTTGGACTCGGCGGTGACGACACGCGGCCCGCGGGTGTAGTCGCCGTACTCGGCCGTCTCGCTGATCGAGTAGCGCATCCGCGACAGGCCGCCCTCGAACATCAGGTCGACGATGAGCTTCAGCTCGTGCAGGCACTCGAAGTACGCGGCCTCCGGCTGGTAGCCCGCCTCGACGAGGGTCTCGAAGCCCGCCTGGACCAACGCCGACAGCCCACCGCAGAGCACGGCCTGCTCGCCGAACAGGTCGGTCTCGGTCTCCTCGGTGAAGGTCGTCTTCAGCGCGCCCGCGCGGGTGCCGCCGATGCCCTTCGCCCACGAGTACGCCAGGTCCCAGGCCTTGCCGGTCGCGTCCTGCTCGACTGCGACGAGCACGGGTACGCCCTTGCCGTCGACGAACTGGCGTCGGACCAGGTGGCCCGGTCCCTTCGGCGCGATCATCGCGACGTCGACGCCGGGCGGCGGGGTGATGAAGCCGTACCGGATGTTGAGGCCGTGACCGAACAGCAGGGCGTCCCCGTCCTTCAGGTTCGGCTCGATGTCCTCGGCGTAGATCTTCTTCTGCGCGGTGTCCGGGGCCAGGATCATGATCACGTCGGCTTCGGCAGCCGCCTCGGCCGGGGTGACGACGCGCAGGCCGTGGGCCTCGGCCTTGGCCCGCGACGCAGAGGTGGCGGGCAGCCCGATCCGGACGTCGACGCCCGAGTCGTGCAGGTTCAGCGCGTGCGCGTGGCCCTGGCTGCCGTACCCGATCACCGCGACCGTGCGGCCCTGGATGATCGAGAGGTCGGCGTCGTCGTCGTAGGAGATCTGCGCGGCCACGGGAGAGCCTTTCTGCGTAGGGGTTTCAGAGGGTTTGCTGACGGAGCTAGCTCACGGAACGCAGCCGGTCGCCGCCGGCGATGGACCGGCCGCCACGGCCGAGCGCGACCATGCCGGACTGGACCATCTCGCGGATGCCGTGCGGTTCGAGGTTGGTGAGGAGCGCTGCGAGCTTGGCGGGGCTGCCGACGCACTCGATGGTGACGGCGTCGGCGACCACGTCGACGACGTTGGCGCGGAACAGCCCGGCGGTCTCGACGACCTGCGAGCGGGTCGCGGCATCGACCCGGACCTTGACCAGCAGCAGCTCGCGCTGCACTGCGGTCGCCGGGTCGAGCTCCACGATCTTGAGCACGTTGACGAGCTTGTTGAGCTGCTTGGTGACCTGCTCGAGCGGCAGGTCCTCGACGGCCACGACGATCGTCATCCGGGAGACGTCCGGGTTCTCCGTCGGACCCACGGCCAGCGAGTCGATGTTGAAGCCGCGCCGGCTGAAGAGCGCCGAGACGCGGGCGAGCACGCCGGGCTTGTTCTCCACCAGCACCGAGAGGGTGTGCCTGGTCATCGTCAGACCGCCTGGGGGGTGTCGAAGTCGGGGCGCAGGTCGCGCGCGTGCTGGATCGCGTCGTTGCTGGCGCCGGCGGCCACCATCGGCCAGACCATGGCGTCCTCGCCGACCACGAAGTCGATGACGACGGGGCGGTCGTCGATCGCCATCGCCTGCGCGATGACGTCGTCGACCTCGTCGGCCTTCTCGCACCGCAGTCCGACGCAGCCGAGGGCGTCGGCCAGCTTCACGAAGTCGGGGATCATCCGCCGCGTGCCGAGCCCGGTGTTGCTGTAGCGACCGTCGTAGAACAGCGTCTGCCACTGCCGGACCATGCCGAGGTTGCCGTTGTTGATGACGGCGACCTTGACCGGGATGCCCTCGATCGCGCAGGTCGCGAGCTCCTGGTTGGTCATCTGGAAGCAGCCGTCGCCGTCGATGCACCACACCGTCGTGTCGGGGACGCCGACCTTCGCGCCCATCGCGGCGGGCACGGCGTACCCCATCGTGCCGAGGCCGCCGGAGTTCAGCCACGTGTACGGCTTGTCGTAGGTCACGAACTGCGAGGCCCACATCTGGTGCTGGCCGACGCCCGCGACGTAGACCGCGTCGGTGCCGGCGATCGCGCCGATGCGGGAGATCACGTACTGCGGCGAGAGCGAGCCGTCCTCCGGGAGGTCGTAGCCCAGCGGGTAGGTCGCGCGCCACTGGTCGAGCTGCTCCCACCACGGTGCGAGGTCGGCGTGGTGACCGGCGGCGTACTCGGCCCGGACCGCGTCGACGAGCTCGCCGATGACGGCCTTGGCGTCGCCCACGATCGGCACGTCGGCGATCCGGTTCTTGCCGATCTCGGCCGGGTCGACGTCGGCGTGGACGACCTTCGCCTCGGGCGCGAAGGTGTCGAGGTTGCCGGTGACCCGGTCGTCGAAGCGGGCACCGAGCGCGATGAGCAGGTCGGCCTTCTGCATCGCGGTCACCGCGGTGACGTTGCCGTGCATGCCCGGCATGCCGAGGTTGTGGGCGTGGCTGTCGGGAAAGGCGCCGCGTGCCATCAGCGTCGTCACGACCGGGATGCCGGTGAGGTCGGCGAGCAGCCGCAGCTCGGCCGCGGCGCGCGCCTTCAGGACGCCGCCGCCGACATAGAGCACCGGCCGCTCGGCGGCCGCGATGAGCCTCGCCGCCTCACGCACCTGCTTGCCGTGCGGCTTGGTGGTGGGCCGGTAGCCGGGCAGCTCGAGCTGCGTCGGCCAGACGAAGTCGGTCTCCTCGACGAGGACGTCCTTGGGGATGTCGACGAGCACCGGGCCGGGGCGGCCGGTCGCGGCGATGTGGAACGCCTCGGCGATGACCCGCGGGATGTCAGCGCCGTCCTGCACCAGGTAGTTGTGCTTGGTGATCGGCATCGTGATGCCGCAGATGTCTGCCTCCTGAAAGGCGTCGGTGCCGATCATCGCGCGGCCGACCTGCCCGGTGATGGCCACGATGGGCACCGAGTCCATGTACGCGTCGGCGATCGGCGTCACCAGGTTCGTCGCCCCCGGGCCCGAGGTGGCGATGCAGACGCCGACCTTGCCGGTCGCCTGGGCGTAACCGGTCGCGGCGTGCCCGGCACCCTGCTCGTGGCGGACGAGGATGTGGCGAAGCCCCTCGGCGTCGAACAGCGGGTCGTACGCGGGCAGGATCGCGCCGCCGGGGATCCCGAAGACGATCTCGGCGCCGACCCGCTGCAGCGATCGTACGAGGCTCTGCGCGCCGGTCATCCGCTCGGGTGCGCGCGCCGGGGGCTTCGGCTCGGTCATGGGGTCTCCCTGGGTCTGGCGGGTCGGGCTGGAAGGGCTGGCTGGGCACAAAAAAACCCCTCGTGCTGAGCACGGAGGGGCAGGCGCGGCGGCTGGAGATCAGCCGACGCGCCTCGGAACTACGACGGAACGCACAACGGTCAGGGTGCTGGACACACGACGAGAGTACCGGACGGCCCGCCCCCCGTCACACCGGTCCCAGATGTCGGGACGCGCGTTCCAGATCTAGCCGAGCGTGTCGAGGAAGCGGGCGATCACCGGCGCGGCGCTGGACGCGCCGAAGCCACCCGACTCGGTGTCGCCGCCGACCTGGCACGCGAACGCGACGTCGCCGCGGAAGCCGACGAACCACGCCACCGTCGCGGGCGGTTTCGCGGTGCCGTACTCGGCCGTGCCGGTCTTGCCGTACGTCCCGGCGGGCAGGCCGACGCCCTCGGCGGTGCCGCTCGAGACCACCGCGGCCATGAAGGTGTGCAGCGTCGGGATGACCGACGCCGGCAGCAGGTGCGTCACCTCGGTCGACGGCGGCGTCGCGGTGACGTACGGCTGCCGCCACGTGCCCGAACCGGCCGCCGCCGCGATGCTCGCCATCTGCAGCGGCGAGACCACGATCCGGCCCTGCCCGAACGCCTCGGCGGCCGCGTCCGCCGCGTCGTTCGGCGTCGGCACCGAGCCGCCGAACGAGGCGATCGGCAGCGGCCCGGTCGTCTGCTCCGACGCCGGCAGCGTGCTCATGCCGTAGAGCGCCGCCGCCTTGGCGAACGCGCCGGCGGGCAGCTCCTCCTCGAGGCGTACGAACGCGGTGTTGCACGACTTGGCGAAGGCGGTCTCCAGGTCGATCGGCCCGTAGGCCTCGCTCTCGGAGTTGTGGAAGGTCTCGCCGTCGACGCTGACGGTGGAGCTGCAGTCGAGCGGCGTCGCGGCGGTCTTGCCGCTCATCAGCGCCGCGGTCGCGGTGACGATCTTGAAGGTCGAGCCCGGCGGGTACTGGCCGCGGATGGCCCGGCCGTAGCCGTCGTAGGGGTGGTTGACGATCGCGAGGACGGCGCCGGTCCTGACGTCGATCGCGACGAGGGAGCCGGTCTGCGCGGCGGGCAGCGTCGCCAGCGCCGACTCGGCGGCGTGCTGGGTGCCGAGGTCGAGCGAGAGGGTCACGTTCCGGCCGTCCACCGTCGGCCGCGACAGCAGCGTCGTGACGACGGTCCCGTTCGCCGACCTCACGATCAGCCTCGCGCCCGGGGTGCCGGCGAGCTGCGCGTTGTACGACCGCTGCAGGCCGGAGATCCCGCCGACGTCGCCCTTCTCGAAATCGGGACCGGCCGCCGCGGCCTCGGCCGCCGTGTACGCCCCGGTCGTGCCGAGCAGGTTCCCGTCGAGCTCGGCGTCCTGCCCCTCGACGTGGGTGCCGTCGCCGAGCACGAAGACGCCGCGGGTGCCGAGCGTGCGCGACCGCACGAGGTCGTCGCCGCTCGCCAGCGACGGTGTGACCGTCTCCGGCGTGAAGTCGACCTTCCAGGTGCCGTCGACCTTGACCAGCGCGAGCCGGCTCGTCGAGGTCCAGGTCCCCAGGCCCTGCAGCACCGCCCTGGTCGTGATCGCCGCACCGGGCTGGGAGGTCGAGGAGACGAGGCCGTGGGCGATCGACAGCGATGCGATCTCGAGCGACGAGTGCAGCGACGGGATCTCGGTCCGCACGTACGCCGCGGTGGCGGGCGTCGCGTACCGGGCCATCGCCGCCGCGTCCTGCTTCTGCCAGGCGGCGACGAACCCGTCGACGGTGGCGACCGCCTGCGCCTGGGAGCGGACCTTCCTGGTGTGCCGGTCCGAGCGGTAGGTCAGCAGCCCGACGACCGCCACGACCACCAGCACCACGACCGTCGCCAGCGCGACGGGGACGCGCCACCGTCGGCCCCGCGGGCGGCCGTACCCCCCATAGCTGCTGCGCGCCACGGGGCAACCCTAGGTGCGGCAGGGCACCGCGCCGCGGATCGTCACGGAACCGAGACCTGCAGGGCTACGGGACGAGGCGGGCGGCACCCTTGTCGGCCGACTGCGCCAGGGCCGCGTACGCCCGCAGCGCCGCCGACACCGGCCGCTCCCGCTTCTCCGGCGCCCAGCCGAGCTGCTCGCGCTCGGCCCGGCGGGCGGCGAGCACGTCGTCGGCGACCAGCAGCTGGATGGACCGGGTCGCGATGTCGATCTCGATCTCGTCACCGTCCTCGACCAGCCCGATCAGGCCGCCGCGCGCCGCCTCGGGCGAGACGTGCCCGATCGACAGGCCGCTGGTGCCGCCGGAGAACCGGCCGTCGGTGACGAGCGCGCACTTCGCGCCGAGGCCGCGGCCCTTGAGGAAGCTGGTCGGGTAGAGCATCTCCTGCATCCCCGGGCCGCCGGTGGGTCCTTCGTAGCGGACGACGACGACGTCGCCGGCCACGATCGTGCCGGCGAGGATCGCGGTGACCGCGTCGTCCTGGCTCTCGGTCACCTTGGCCGGCCCGCGGAAGTGCAGCTGCCCGTCGGCGACGCCGGCCGTCTTCACGACGCAGCCGTCCGGGGCGAGGTTGCCGTAGAGCACGGCCAGTCCCCCGTCGGCGCTGTAGGCGTGCTCGAGGTCGCGGACGCACCCCTGCGCCGCGTCGGTGTCGAGGGTCGCCCACGTCGCGGTGGAGGAGAACGCCTCGGTCGTACGCACCCCACCGGGCGCCGCCTTGAACAGCTCGAGCGCCTCGGGCCTCGGCTGCGTTCCGCGGATGTCCCAGGCGTCGAGCCAGCTGTCGAGGTCGGGCGAGTGGACGGTGTGCACCCCGCGCTCGAGCAGCCCGGCGCGGTCCAGCTCACCGAGGATGGCGGGGATTCCGCCCGCCCGGTGGACGTCCTCCATGTGGTAGAGCGGCGTGCTCGGCGCGACCTTGCAGAGGCACGGTGTGTGGCGCGAGAGCGCGTCGATGTCGGCGAGGTCGAACGCGATCTCGCCCTCGGACGCGGCCGCGAGCAGGTGCAGGATCGTGTTGGTCGAGCCGCCCATCGCGATGTCCATCCGCATCGCGTTGGAGAACGCCTCGCGGGTCGCGATGCTGCGAGGGAGCACCGAGGAGTCGTCGTTGCCGTAGTAGGCGTCGCAGAGCTTCACGACCGTACGGCCGGCCTCGAGGAACAGCTCCCGGCGGGCCGCGGCCGTGGCGAGGGTCGAGCCGTTGCCGGGCAGGCTCAGGCCGAGCGCCTCGGTGAGGCAGTTCATCGAATTGGCGGTGAACATCCCCGAGCAGGACCCGCAGGTCGGGCAGGCCGACCGCTCGATGTCGTCGAGCTCGTCGTCGCTGACGCTCTCGTCGGCCGATGCGGTCATCGCCGAGATGAGGTCGAGCTTCGGCCGGGCGACCCCGTCGCGGACGACCGCCTTGCCGGCCTCCATCGCTCCGCCGGAGACGAAGACCGTGGGGATGTTGAGCCGCATCGCCGCGATGAGCATGCCCGGCGTGATCTTGTCGCAGTTCGAGATGCAGACCAGCGCGTCGGCCTGGTGCGCCTGCACCATGTACTCGACGGAGTCGGCGATCAGCTCGCGGCTGGGCAGGCTGTAGAGCATCCCGCCGTGGCCCATCGCGATGCCGTCGTCGACGGCGATGGTGTTGAACTCGCGGCCGACGCCGCCGGCCTCCGCGATCGACCCGGCGACGAGCTTGCCGAGGTCGCGCAGGTGGACGTGACCGGGGACGAACTGCGTGAAGCTGTTCGCGATCGCGACGATCGGCTTGTCGAAGTCGTCGTCGGTCATGCCGGTCGCGCGCCAGAGGGCGCGTGCTCCGGCCATGTTCCGGCCGTGCGTGGTCGTACGGGACCTCAGCTCGGGCATGCCCTCATGCTACGAGCCCGACGGCGTCGGCTCAGCCGACACCGTTCACGTGGTCGGCCTCGATGGTGACGATCACCCGGGTCTGCTCGCCGCCGCCGAACCCGGGGTAGGGCATGCCGAGGTAGCGCTGGGACAACGCCTCGATGTGGTCGGCACCGCCATCGGTGGTGGTGGCGACGACCCGGCCGCGTACCTGGAAGTAGCGGAACACGTTGTCCGGGTCGGTGACGTTCAGCGCCACCCTCGGGTCGCGCTGGAGGTTCTGCAGCTTGCGGAAGCCCTCGACGGTGTTGATCAGCACGTGGTCGCCGTCTGTGTCGACCCAGGTCTGGGTCAGCTGGGGCGAGCCGTCCGGCATCGTCGTCGCGACGAAGCACGGGCTCGGCTTCCGCAGCAGGTCGAGCAGGTCCTCGGGCAGCTCCATGGCACAGCCTCTCCGTACGCGGTCGGGCGACCATCCTCGTCCCCGGTCGCGACGGCAACGGCGGCGCCTGTGACGAACGGAACGCTTCGTGAGACCCGAAGGCGGTCCGTACGTCACAGGTGCGACCGGCGCTGCTACTCCTGTGGGGCACCTCCGCCGCCGGGGTTGAACGCCCGGAGCATCTCCATCATCTCCTTGCACGTCCCGCACACCGGCGACCCGGGCTTCGGCGACTTCGTCACCGGGAAGACGGCGCCGCACAACGCGGTCACGACGGTCCCCATCACGGCGGACTCGGTGATGGAGTCCTTGCGTACGTAGTGGAAGACGTCGTCGTCCTCCTCGGCCGGGCGCCTCGACGGGTCGAGGACGGTCGCCGTCCCGTGGGTCAGCTGGGTCATGAGAGCACCCCTGTCATGTGAGGACCTCCACCAGCAGCGAACGCACCTTGGCGGCGTCGGCCTTCCCGCCGGTCGCCTTCATGACGGCACCGATCAGCGGACCGACCGCGCCCATGTTGCCGCCCCGGACCTTCGCGGCGGTGTCGGGCTGGGCGGCGATCACGTCGTAGACGGCCGTGCGCAGCGCGCCGTCGTCACTGACGACCGCGAGCCCGCGCGCCGCGACGACCGCGTCGACGTCGCCCTCGCCGGCGAGCACGCCGGCCAGCGCCTGCCGCGAGAGCGCCGCGGTCAGCGTGCCGTCCGCGACCAGCGCGAGCAGCCGCGCGACGTCGGTCGGCGACACCGGCAGCGACGAGGCCTCGACGCCCTGCTCGTTGGCGGCCTTCGCGACCTCGTTCTGCCACAGCGCCCGGGCTGCCGGCGCGGCCGCGCCCAGCTCGACCGTCGACACCACGAGGTCGAGGACGCCGGCGTTGGTCATCTCCTCGAGCTCGAGGTCGCTCCAGCCGTACGCGTCGCGCAGCCGCGCCCGGCGCACCGCGGGCGTCTCGGGCAGCGACGCGCGCAGCTCCTCGACGACGTCGACCGGGAACGCGATCGGCACCAGGTCGGGCTCGGGGAAGTAGCGGTAGTCGGTCGCCTCCTCCTTCGAGCGCCCCGGGCTGGTCGTCCCCGTGTCCTCGTGGAAGTGGCGCGTCTCCTGCCGGATCCGCGTCCCCTGCTCGAGCAGGCCCGCCTGCCGGGAGACCTCGAAGCGGACGGCGCGCTCCACCGAGCGGTAGGAGTTGACGTTCTTGGTCTCGGTCCTCGTCCCGTACGCGTCACCGGGCCGGCGCAGCGAGGTGTTGACGTCGCAGCGCAGCGAGCCCTGCTCGAGGCGTACGTCGGACACGTCGAGGGTGCGGAGCAGCTCCGCCAGCTGCTCGACATACGCCTTGGCCACCGCCGGTGCGTTCGGGCCGGCCTCGACGGGGCGGGTCACGATCTCGACGAGCGGGATGCCGGCGCGGTTGTAGTCGACGAGCGAGTGGGTGGCGCCGTGGATGCGGCCGGTCGCGCCGCCGACGTGCAGCGACTTGCCGGTGTCCTCCTCCATGTGCACCCGCTCGATCTCCACCCGCACGATCTCGCCCTCGACATCGACGTCGAGGTAGCCGTCGGTGCAGATCGGCTCGTCGTACTGGCTGATCTGGAAGTTCTTCGGCATGTCCGGGTAGAAGTAGTTCTTCCGCGCGAACCGGCACCAGGCGGCGATGTCGCAGTGCAGGGCGAGCCCGATCAGCACGGTCGAGCGGACCGCCTGGCCGTTGAGGACCGGCAGCGCCCCGGGCAGCCCGAGGCAGACCGGGCAGGTCTGCGTGTTGGGCTCGGCCCCGAACGCGGTCGGGCACCCGCAGAACATCTTGGTACGCGTCCCCAGCTCGACGTGGGTCTCGAGGCCGATCACCGGCTCCCACGCCGTGACGGCCTCGGCGTAGTCGACGAGCTCCGCGGTCATGCCTTCATCCTCCGCCTGCGCTGCCGCGCGTTGACCATCGACACCGCGATCGACACCACCACGACCGCCACCCCGACGACGATGACCGCGACGCTGCTGGCGACGATCCCGACGATGGCCACGACGAGGCCGACCACGAGGGCGACGTTGCTGGTCAGCACGAGCGCGTACCCCTTCTTGCGGGGCCGGTCGCGCGGGGTCGGCGCGGTCACGGGCGTGCCGTCAGCGACGGCGCGGACGCGAGGAGGGTCGCACCGCGACGCTCGTCGAGCGCGGCCTCGAGGGCGGCGCCCACGCGGTAGAGCCGGTCGTCGGCGAGCGGCGGCGCGATGATCTGCAGGCCGACCGGCAGGCCGCCCGCCAGCCCGCACGGCAGCGACATCGACGCGTTGCCCGCGAGGTTCGAGGGGATCGAGGCGATGTCGCTCAGATACATCGCCATCGGGTCGTCGGCCTTCTCCCCGATCGGGAACGCGACGCCCGGCGTGGTCGGTGAGACCAGCACGTCGACGGTCTCGAAGGCCGCGTCGAAGTCGCGGGTGATCAGGGTGCGGACCTTCTGCGCCTGCCCGTAGTACGCGTCGTAGTAGCCCGAGGACAGCGCGTACGTGCCCAGGATGATCCGCCGCTTGACCTCAGGGCCGAAGCCCTGCTCGCGGGTGGTCGCCATGACCTCCTCGGCGCCGGCGTCGCCGACCTGCACCCGCAGTCCGAAGCGCATCGCGTCGAAGCGGGCGAGGTTGGAGCTGCACTCGCTCGGCGCGATCAGGTAGTAGGCCGGCAGGGCGTACGGGAAGTGCGGGCAGGACACCTCGACGACGTCGGCGCCGAGGGCGGTCAGCACCTCGACGGATGCGTGGAACGCCGCCTCGACGCCGGCCTCGTAGCCCTCGCCGCCCAGCTCGCGGACGACGCCGACCGTGACGCCGGTGAGGTCGCGGCTCGCGCAGGCGCCGACGACGTCGGGCACCGGCGCGTCGATCGACGTCGAGTCCATCGGGTCGTGGCCGGCGATGGCGGCGTGCAGCAGCGCCGCGTCCAGCACCGTCCGCGCGAGCGGGCCCGCCTGGTCGAGGCTCGAGGAGAACGCCACCAGGCCGTAGCGGCTGACCCCGCCGTACGTGGGCTTGACGCCGACCAGGCCGCATACCGCGGCGGGCTGACGGATCGACCCACCGGTGTCGGTGCCGATCGCCAGCGGCGCCTCGTACGCGGCCACCGCCGCCGCCGAGCCGCCGCTCGATCCGCCCGGGATGCGGCTCAGGTCCCACGGGTTGTGGCTCGGCCCGTACGCGGAGTTCTCGGTCGAGCTGCCCATCGCGAACTCGTCCATGTTGGTCTTGCCGAGGATGACCACGCCGGCCTCGCGCAGCCGGGTCACGACGGTCGCGTCGTACGGCGGACGCCAGCCCTCGAGGATCTTCGAGCCGCACGTCGTCGGGACGCCGCGCTGCGCCAGGACGTCCTTGAGGGCGAGCGGTACGCCGGCCAGCGGGCCGCTGATCTCGCCGGCGTCGACCCGGGCGGCGGCCTCCAGCGCACCCTCGGCGTCGACGTGCAGGAACGCGTGGACGTCGCCGTCGACGGCGGCGATCCGGTCGAGGTGCGCCTGCGTCACCTCGACCGCGGACACCTCGCGCGCCGCGATCGCCGAGGCCGTCTCGGCCGCGGTGAGCGTCGTGAGGTCGGCCATCAGGGCGCCTCATCCAGCATGCGCGGGACCTCGAACCGGCCGTCCTCGGCGGCGGGCGCGGCGGCCAGCACCTCGTCGCGGTCGAGGGACGGGCGTACGACGTCCTCGCGGAAGACGTTGGTCAGCGGCACGCTGTGGCTGGTCGGGGGGATGTCGTCGGCGACGACCTCGGCCACCCGCGCGACCGAGCCGAGGATGACCTCGAGCTGGCCGGCGAAGGTGTCGAGCTCGGCGTCGGTGCACTCGAGCCGGGCGAGCCGGGCCAGGTGCGCGACCTCGTCGCGGGTGATGGGCTCCGGCACCCGGCGATCCTACGGAAGCGCCGCCACCGGCTTGCGGGCCGCAGCCGCGGTGTCGCGAACGCTTCCAAGCCGGGCCGAGGACGGCCTGCGGCGGCGGTAGCCACGCTTGGTCGTCCGTCGGACCGATCAGCTTGGAAGCGTTGACGACAGCGAGCGGCGGCAGACCCGGTTGGCTGGCCCGTGCCGGCAGCGGCGGCGCGACTGCGCCGCGAGAGGGCAGCGGCGGCGGACCCGCTCGCGAGAACGGCGGAGCGAAGCGACTGCGCCGCGAGAGGGCAGCGGCAGCGGACCGAGTGGCGGCAACGGCCGAGCGAAGCGACTGCCTCGCGACCGGGCCGCCGCTGCGGCCCGCTATCAGCCGGCGTCGGCGACGGCGACGGGCCCGGTCGCCGCGAGCGGCTCGATGTTGCTGACGGCGCGGAGGACTGGCCGCCCCTCGTACCGTGCGAGCCAGATCGTCATGTCCTCGGCGGGCATCGCCTTCGCGAGGTACCAGCCCTGGATGACGTCGCAGCCCCAGTCGGCCAGCGTGCGCCAGGCCCGCTCGGTCTCGACGCCCTCGGCCACGACGGCCAGGCCCATCGAGTGGGCGAGGTCGACCACCGAGCGCACGATCGGCGCCTCGTCGGACAGGTCGAGCTGCGAGACGAACGACCGGTCGACCTTCAGCTCGCCGACCGGCAGCTTGGCGAGCCGGCCGAGCGAGGAGTAGCCGGTCCCGAAGTCGTCGAGGCTGACCCGTACGCCCAGGGCGCTGAGCTCCTCGAGCGCGAGCACCGGCCGGACGTCGTCGTCGGCGAGCACCCGCTCGGTGACCTCGAGGACGAGCGACTCCCCCGGCACGTTGTAGGTCCGCAGGCAGCGGCGTACGTGCGGCACGAAGCCGCGGTCGCACAGGTCGCGGGCGGAGACGTTGACCGACACGGTCAGCGACGTGCCGGCGCGGCGCCACAGCGCGATCTGCTGGAGCGAGGCGTCGAGCACGAACTCGGTGAGCACCCGCATCAGACCGCTCTGCTCGGCCAGCGGCACGAACTCGTCCGGGGCGACGAACCCGCGGCGCGGGTGGAACCAGCGCACCAGCGCCTCGACCCCGCTGATCTGCGCGGTCTGCGCGTCGGCCATCGGCTGGAAGTGGACGGCGAGCGCTCCCTCGTCGAGGGCGTGGCGCAGGTCGCCGAGCAGCGCCAGCCGCTCGGAGCTGTGGTGGTCGGCATCCGGGTGGTAGACCTGCACACCCAGCCGGCCGGCCTTGGCCTGGTACATCGCGACGTCGGCGCAGCGGATCAGCGTCTCGACGTCGGAGGCGTGCTGCGGGAACAGCGCGACACCGACCGACGCCTCGGCCTGCAGCAGCATCTCGCCGACCTCGAACGGCGACTCCAACGCCCGCTCGACGCGCGCGGCGATGTCGGCCGCCTCGGCCGTCGTGGTGGTCCACGGCAGCAGCACCGCGAACTCGTCGCCGCCGAGCCGGGCGATCACGTCGTCGGGACGCATGACGGCGACCAGCCGCTCGGCGATCTGGACGAGCAGCGCGTCGCCGGCGTCGTGGCCGAGGGTGTCGTTGACCTCCTTGAACCGGTCGATGTCGAGCAGCAGCAGGGCCGCACCCGTCTCGTCCGGCCCGGTCTCGGCGATCATCGTCGCGATCTTGTTGCGCAGGTACGTCCGGTTCGGCAGGCCGGTGAGCGCGTCGTACAGGGCCGCGCGCTCGCTGTCGCGCGAGAGCCGCAGCGTCACGTGGACGGCGGCGAGCGGCAGCAGCAGCAGCGGTACGAGCCACGGCGAGCTCTGCAGCACGGCGACGACGAGCGGCGCGGAGACCAGCAGCGCGAACGCGACCGCGGCCTCGCCGCGCAGGCAGCTCGCATACGTCCGGAGCAGCGAGCCGTCGCCACGGAGCGAGATCGCGACCGAGACGAGGAGGTTGTTGACGAGGAAGTAGGCACCGCCCGCGAGCACGATGCCGCCGAGGTGCGCGCCCTGGAGGGTGAGCACGCGGTGGCCGCCGGCGTCGTCGAACAAGCCCAGCACGGCCGCCGCGGCAAGCCACGACAGCACGAACTGACCGGCGTTGAAGGCGGTCCGGTACGGCGCGCGCCCGCGCCACAGGTCGGCGACCACGGTGCTGACAGCGATCAGCACGACCGGGAACAGCGGCCCGGTCCGTACCTCCAGCGCGAGCAGGAACGCGACGGCGACCGGCAGGCCCTCGGCGTCGTAGCGGCCCAGGACGAGCGGCTGCAGGATGTCGAGGACGACGAACCCGCCGACCAGCAGGCTCGCCATGTCCAGGTACGCGTGGCCGTGACGGGGTGCGGTGAGCGCGACGGCGGTGGTGCCGACGACCGCGGCGGAGACCACGAGGGCGACGTACGTCGCGAACAGCCGAGCCCGGACCTCGGGCATCGCGTCGCGACCGACGCGTCGGCGTTCGGTCCTCAGCACGTCCGCGGTCCTCCAGGGCTCGGGGCGTGTCGTGCGAACCTCGGGTTCGGGGTTCACGTCAGTCTCGGCAGCCTCCGCTGGGCGATTGAGGGGTCATCCGGGTTGCGCTGAACGGGCGAGCGCGCCGACCCCGTCGAGCCCCTCGGCGAGCAGGACGGCGAAGTGCTCGGCGTCGAGGATCGGTCGGCCCAGCTTGACCGCCTTGTCGTACTTGGCCTTGCCGGGTGCGTCGCCGACCACGACGAGGTCGGTGTTGCCGCTGACGCTGCTCGCGACCTTGCCGCCGCGGGCGGTCACCGCCTCGGTCGCACCCTCGCGGGAGAAGCCGGGGACGCTGCCGGTGACGACCACGACCGCGCCCTCGAGGGTCTGCGGCTCGGTGGGCGCGGCCCGCTCCTCGGTCATCCGGACGCCGGCCGCGGCCCAGCGGTCGACGATCGCGGCGTGCCAGTCGACGGCGAACCAGTCGACGAGGGCCTGCGCGATGACCGGGCCGACGCCCTCGACCTCCGAGAGCTCGGCGGCGGTCGCCGCGCGCAGCGGCGGCATCGCGCGGAAGTGCGCGGCCAGCGGCCGGGCCGCCTCGGGCCCGACGTGGCGGATCGAGAGCGCGACCAGCACCCGCGACAGCGGCGCGGCCTTCGCCTGCTCGAGCCCGGCCAGCAGCCCGGCGCCGCGGGTGGCGAGCTCGCCGCCGGCGCGAGTGAAGAACGGTGCGGTGAGCAGCCGCTCGGCGTCGAGGTCGAAGACGTCGCCCTCATCGGTGACGAGCTGCGCCTCGAGCAGCGCGACCGCGGTCTCGTACCCGAAGGTGTCGATGTCGAAGGCGCTGCGGCCGGCGACGTGCGCCAGCCGCTCCCGCAGCTGCGCCGGGCAGGTGCGGGCGTTCGGGCAGCGGATGTCCTTGTCGGCCTCGGTCTCGCGCGCGAGCGTCGTGCCGCACTCGGGGCAGACGGTCGGCATGACGAACGCCCGCTCGCTGCCGTCGCGGAGGTTCGCGACCGGCCCGACGATCTCGGGGATGACGTCGCCGGCCTTGCGGAGCACGACGGTGTCGCCGATCAGCACGCCCTTGCGGTGCACCTCGTCGGCGTTGTGCAGCGTCGCGAGGCCGACGGTCGAGCCGGCGACGCGGACCGGCGTCATGAACCCGAAGGGCGTGACCCGGCCCGTACGCCCGACGTTGACGCGGATGTCGACCAGCTTCGTGGTCACCTCCTCGGGCGGGTACTTGTAGGCGATCGCCCACCGCGGCGCCTTGCTCGTCGCGCCGAGCTGCCGCTGCCGGCCGAGGTCGTCGACCTTGACCACGACGCCGTCGATCTCGTGCTCGATGTCGTGCCGCTTCTTGCCCCAGCGGGTGACGTACCGCTGGACCTTGCGGATGTCGTCGACGACCTCGAACCGGCTGGAGACCGGCAGCCCCAGGGCCTGCAGCCCGGCGTACGCCTCGGACTGGCTCGGCGGGTCGAAGCCGTCGCGCGCGCCGATGCCGTGCAGCGTCAGCCGCAGCGGCCGGGTCGCGGTGATGCGCGGGTCCTTCTGCCGCAGGCTGCCGGCGGCGGCGTTGCGGGGGTTGGCGAACGGCGGCTTGCCGGCCTCGACCAGCGCGGCGTTGACCTCGGCGAACGCGTCGACCGGGAAGAACACCTCGCCGCGCACCTCGAGGAGCCGCGGCACCGTGACGTCACCCGAGCCGGTCAGCCGCGTCGGGACGTTCGCCAGCGTTTTCACGTTGGGCGTCACGTCCTCACCGGTGCGCCCGTCGCCGCGGGTGGCCGCCCGCACCAGCCGGCCGGCTTCGTAGACGAGGTCCACGGCCAGCCCGTCGATCTTCAGCTCGCACAGCCAGCGGGTGTCGTCGTGGCCGCGGGCGGCACGCTCGGCCCACGCCGCGAGCTCGTCGGCGGAGAAGACGTTGTCGAGGCTGAGCAGCCGCTCGAGGTGCGTGACCGGGGTGAAGAGCGTCGAGACCGCGCCGCCGACGGTCTGCGTCGGGCTGTCGGGCGTACGCAGCGCCGGGTCGATCTCCTCGAGCTCCTGCAGCCGGCGGATGAGCGCGTCGTACTCGCCGTCGGACAGGCTCGGGTCGTCCAGCACGTGGTAGCGGAAGCGGTGGTCCTCGACCGTGCGGACGAGCTCCGCGTGCTCCTGCTGGGGCGTCAGCGCTGCTCTGGCCGTCGGGCTCATGCGCCGACCTCGTCGGCCAGCCGCCGTCCGTTCGCCACCAGCGCGCGGTAGGTGTCGGCGGGGGGCGTGCTCAGGCCGCAGGTGGGGCTGAGGACGACGCGG
>CAJCIY010000249.1 GCA_903970495.1 Candidatus Melainabacteria bacterium
CGACTGCGGGTGGCGTGCTGCAGCGTGAAGACGGTCTCGGGGTTGAACAGGTGGATCTCACCCTCGCGCCGCCACTGGTACTCACCGCCGACCTCCAGGCCGCGGTGCGCCGCCTCGGTCGGGTTCGCCGGGTACGCCCGGTGGTGGCGCGCCGCGACCTCGTCGGCGACGGTGTCGAGGTCGATGCCGCCGAGCCGCGAGGAGGTGCCGGTGAAGTACTCGTCGACCAGCTCCTGGCCGAGACCGATCGCCTCGAAGACCTGCGCGCCGGTGTAGCTCTGGACCGTCGAGATGCCCATCTTGGACATCACCTTGAGCACGCCCTTGCCCAACGCCTTGACCAGGTTGCGCTGCGCCTCCGGCGCCTCGACGCCGGGGATCTCGCCGTCGCGGACGAGGTGCTCGACCGTCTCCATCGCCAGGTACGGGTTCACCGCGGCCGCGCCGTAGCCCATCAGCAGCGCGACGTGGTGGACCTCGCGGGCGTCACCGGTCTCGACGACGAGCCCGACGCGGGTGCGCTTCTTGGTGCGGATCAGGTGGTGGTGGACCGCGCCGGTGAGCAGCAGCGACGGGATCGGTGCGCGCGTCGACGAGGCGTTGCGGTCGGACAGCACGAGGATCCGGGCGCCGTCCTCGATGGCCTCGTCGACCAGCTCGCGGATGCGGTCGAGCCGGGCGGCGAGGGCCGGGCCGCCGCCGCTGATGTCGTACAGGCCCGACACGGTGACCGAGGCGAACCCCGGAAGGTCGTCCTCGTCGTTGATGCCGACGAGCTTGGCCAGCTCGTCGTTGTCGATGACGGGGTAGGGCATGACGACCTGGCGGCAGGAGTGCGGTCCGGGCTCGAGCAGGTTCTCCTCCGGGCCGATGGTCCCGGCGAGGGCGGTGACCAGCTCCTCACGGATCGCGTCGAGCGGCGGGTTGGTGACCTGCGCGAACAGCTGCGTGAAGTAGTCGAACAGCAGCCGCGGCCGCTCCGAGAGCACCGCGTACGGGGTGTCGGTGCCCATCGACCCGATGGGCTCGGCGCCGCTGCGGGCCATCGGCGCGAGGATCATCCGCAGCTCTTCGTTGGTGTAGCCGAAGATCTGCTGCCGGCGCAGCACCGACTCCTTGCTGTAGATAGCGTGCTCCCGCCCGGGCAGGTCGGCGATCTTGATGATGCCGGAGTGCAGCCACTCCCCGTACGGGTGCTGCTCGGCGAGCTCGGCCTTGACCTCCTCGTCGTCGACGATCCGGCCGGCCGCGGTGTCCACGAGGAACATCCGGCCCGGCTGCAGCCGGCCCTTCGCGACGACCTGCTCGGCCGGGATGTCGAGGACGCCGACCTCGCTGGCCATGACGACGAGGCCGCCCTCGGTCACCCAGTAACGACAGGGCCGCAGACCGTTGCGGTCGAGGACCGCGCCGATGACGGTGCCGTCGGTGAAGCAGACCGCGGCCGGCCCGTCCCAGGGCTCCATGAGGCTGGCGTGGAAGCGGTAGAAGTCGCGGCGCGGCGTGCCCATCGTCGCGTGGTTCTCCCACGCCTCCGGCACCATCATCAGCACCGAGTGCGGCAGCGACCGGCCGCCGAGGTGCAGCAGCTCGAGCACCTCGTCGAAGGTCGCCGAGTCGCTCGCCCCGGGCGTGCAGATGGGGAACAGGTCGGAGATCGAGCCCCGGCCGCCGCGGTCGAGGAGCGGGCTGGCGAGCAGCGCCTCGCGGGCGCGCATCCAGTTGCGGTTCCCGCGGACGGTGTTGATCTCGCCGTTGTGCGCGAGGAACCGGTACGGGTGGGCCAGCGGCCACGACGGGAACGTGTTGGTCGAGAAGCGGCTGTGCACCAGGGCCAGCGCGCTGGCGAACCGCTCGTCGTCGAGGTCGGGGAAGTACAGCTGCAGCTGGTGGGTGGTGAGCATCCCCTTGTAGACGATCGTCCGGCTCGACAGCGAGGGGAAGTAGACGGTCGTCTCGTGCTCGACGCGCTTGCGCACCCGGAAGGCGGCACGATCGAGGTCGAGGCCGTCGTCGTCCGGCGACGCGGGACCGGCCTGCGCGAGGAACAGCTGCCGGACGACCGGCTCGACGGTGCGCGCGACCGACCCGATGGCGTCGTGGTCGACCGGCACCTCGCGCCACCCCAGCAGCCGCAGCCCCTCGGACCGCACGATGCTCCCGATGGTCTTGACCGCCTCGTCGCGGACGTCGGCCAGCACCGGCAGGAACGCGAGACCCACCGCGTACGCGCCGGGTTCGGGCAGCGGGAACTCGACGTTCTCGCGCAGGAACGCGTCGGGGACCTGCACCATGATCCCGGAGCCGTCGCCGGTGTTCGGGTCGGTGCCGGCGGCGCCTCGGTGGTCGAGGTTGCGCAGCGCGACCAGACCCTGCCGGACTATCTCGTGCTGCGGCCGCCCGTGGACGTCGACGACGAACGCCACGCCGCAGGCGTCGTGCTCGTAGGCAGGGTCGTAGAGCCCCTGCTTGGCAGGGCCCCCGGGCAGCGTCAGGGGTGGCACGAGGGGGAAGGTCACCGGCAGCGTCCCATCGAAAGATCCGGGTGGTGGGTCGAGCATCCGGACCGCGCTGTCCTGGCTGTTACCGGCACGTTAACGGCCGGGTGGACGGCTGTCGAGCCGGACACGGCGCCGGCGCCGACGGGTAACCGCCTACAGGCTAGCGACCTCAGACGTGAGCGCCGACCAGGGCGCCGA
>CAJCIY010000250.1 GCA_903970495.1 Candidatus Melainabacteria bacterium
GGCATACGAGATCGTGATGTGACTGGAGTTCAGACGTGTGCTCTTCCGATCTCTGAGCGTGGATGACCAGAGGGTTTCAGTCGGGTCGGTTGTGCACGTTGCGGCAGGCCGCCGCGCAGGCTCTCACGAATCATGAGTACAACGACAAGGATGAGGCGACAGCGCTGTCTCTCCGCAGTTTCTCGTCTGCTGGGGAGCCGGTGAACCGCGCTCGGTCGCGCGACCACCGAGGCTGGCGCCGCCCTCGGCACGATCATCGTTGCCGAGAGTGGGCTGTCGGCGCCGAAGGGCCCGACCAGCTACTCGGCGGAGGTGGGCAGCCCTCGAGGCCGCTGAGCCGCGGGGCGCCAGGTCGCCTCAAGGCTGTCGGTGTTCCCGTCGAGTCACAGGCATGCGTACCCCTCGTTCCGCCCGCACCTCCGCTGCTGCAGCCTCGCTCAGCGTTGGCGTCCTCGCATGCTGTGCTGTGGTCGGCTTCGCGTCGACGGCGCGTGCCGCGGTCCCGGGGCCAGTGACCTTCACGGACATATCGAAGGCGTTCGACGAGACCGTTCCCGCCGGGGTCTGTTCGATCACGTTCACGGCGATCGGCGGTTCCGGTGGGGCTGGTGGCGGCGCGGCTAGCGCTGGAGGTCGCGCCGGCGAGGTCGTCGCGACCGTCGATGTCACCGCTGGCGAGGACTATCTCCTGAGTGTTGGCGGGCCGGGCCAGGACGGGGGTCCTGGTAGCAACGCGAGTGGTGGGAAGTCCTTCGGCGCGACCCTCGGCGGTAGCGGCGGCAACGCCCTCGACGACTCCACCCTCGGTGGCGGGGGCGGCGGCGCTGTCACCTTCGTGACCGTCACGCCAGGTGGCCCGGCAACGATCGCCGCTGCGGGTGGCGGCGGCGGAGGTGGGTCCGACAACGCACCCGGTGGCAACGGGGGAGCCACCGGCCAGAACGGGACGACCGCAGGTCAGGACATGGGCGGCAGCGGTGCCACAGCCATCGCTGACGGCGCTGGCGGAGTCGGCCCGTACGCCTACCAAGACGGTGGTGATGGAAGCGGCGATGTCGGTGGCAGCGCCGTGAACGCTGGCGACGATGACGAGTTCCTCGGCGGCGGCGGCGGCGCCGGGAACTACGGCGGCGGCGCAGGCGCGGGTATCTCAGCGGGCGCGGGCGGCGGGGGTGGCGCAAACTTCGCCCCGACGGGCTACACCCTCAACGGCACCGCCACCTCTCGCGGTTCGGGCTCGGTCACGGAGGTGTTCCACGCCTGCGCAACGGCGCCGGTGTTCGTCCACGACACCCCTAGCGCTGGAATCACCGGCACCGCCTACGCCTACACCTTCACCTCGACCGGTAGCCCTGCGGCGACCTACGCGGTCGCTCGCGGTGCGCTGCCCGCCGGGCTGCACCTGGACGCGGCCACCGGGCAGCTCCGCGGCACTCCGACGACCGCCGGGACCTCCACGTTCGCCGTGTCGGCGACGAACGCCGCCGGGAAGGTGGTCACCCGCACCCTCCAGGTGATCATCGACGCCCCCGCTGTCCTGACCGCCGACACCCCGCCGACGGCGGCGGTCGCGGGAACCGCCTACCGCTACACCTTCACCGCGACCGGCTTTCCAGCCCCGACCTTCTCCGTTGCCGACGGCGTACTCCCGGCTGGAGTGCGGCTTGACCCGGTCGACGGACGACTGAGCGGCACACCGACCACGCCCGGCAGCTACACGTTCACCATCCGAGCCCAGAACTCGGCGGGCGTCGACCTCAGCCGCACGCTCACCATCCAGGTGGCCGCCGCACAGGCCGCAGCCGCGCCCGTGACGCCTACGGGCGCCCAGCTTCCGTTCACCGGAACCGACACCGGCGCTCTGCTCGGCCTCGGGACCGTGTCCCTCCTCAGTGGTCTCGCACTCCGCATCGCAGGCCGTCGCCGCATCTGAATGCTCTGGCTTCAGCGTCGGTAGATCGATGTGAGACAGCCCCCCGCCGGAATCGCGGGGGGCTGTTCCATGAGGCATGGCGTCGCACCTTGAGCGGGGCCCACTCACGGTCGGACGGCTCCCGACGCTGCCCGTGCCAGCCGAGGTCTGCGGGGATCTGGTCGGCACCGTCGTCACAGCGTCTCGGCCACATCCTCAGCTCGCGGTCGCCTACCGGACATCTTACGTCCACGTGCAGGTGGTCCACCGGTGGCCTTCGGTGCGCACGCTGTCGTCATGGAGCACATGTCCCGACGGGACTTCATGCGCTACGGCACGGTCCTGGGCGCGGCGGGAGCGGCCGCCGCCGGAGGTCTGCTCGCACCGGACCTGACGATGCCGGCCTTTGCAGGCACCTCGAAGCGGAAGCCGGGGAGCCTGCCGGACCCGACCCGTCCGGCTGGCGCGGTCAGCGACGAGCTGCCGTTCGACCACATCGTCGTGGTGATGATGGAGAACCACAGCTTCGACAACTACCTGGGCATGCTCCCGGTGGCGGGCACGGCCGCGGCAGACGGGTTCACGTTCAACAAGCGCAAGCTGCCGACCAACAGCAACCCGTCGGCTGACGGCACGGTCACCGCCTTCCCGCTCACCTCGACGGCGCAGGGGCCGGACGTGACCCAGACGTGGAACGCGACCCACCGGCAGATCGACGGCGGGAAGATGGACGGCTTCGTCTACGGCAACAGCGGCGCACCCCAGGCCATGGGTTATTACGGCCCCGAGGTCATCCCGTTCGCCT
>CAJCIY010000251.1 GCA_903970495.1 Candidatus Melainabacteria bacterium
GTCCAGCACCCGACCGGTGACCCCGAGCTCGGTGTAGAGCGCGCCGATGGCGGCGACGGCGCCCTCGTCGATGTGGGTCACGAGCCGGGGCTGCTCGTAGAACACGCTGTCGGGCGTCGGATCCACCCGGTCGAAGAACCCGCGCGGGAAGTCACTCATGGCCACGAACGTGCGCCTACCCCATCGGTGCCCGGGGGCGACGCCGTCAGCCCGACGACTTGCCGGCGGCGAGCTGCGGGCGCGCATGACGAAGGTGAGCAGCCACGCCTCGATCGTTGGTCCCATTTCCGTCCCACCACCGTCCCGGAGTTGGCAACACGAGACTCCACTACGTAGCAGTAGAACCCACTCCCACCTGCGCATTCGCGGATTCCAGCGATTCTCGAACGCGCTCTTAATCCGCGGGTTCGGGGTTCAAGTCCCTGACGGCGCACCGCATGAGGTCGGGTCAGGGACCGGTTGCCTCCTGACCACCGGTCAGGCCTGCTGCGCGCGGCGGGGCACACCGTGACTTTTCCCGAGCTTCGCGCCGGTCAGGTCGCCTACACCGTCGATGACGGATCATCTCGGACCGATGCCTGGAGTCGGACCCACTGTCCCTCCGACACGAGGTCCACGACCCCATCCACGACCGAGATCGCAGTGTGGTCGTCGATCGCGTACGCGGGTCCTCCAATCTGCGCAGCCCACCGCTCGGCCTCGGCCAGCGTGTTGTCTGGGAAGACGTCGAGGTGCGGGAAGATCGAGAAGTCCACCAGCCCGAGCGTCCTGTCATCCTCAGCAGCCGGCCAGTTGACGAAGTCGGCACCGATCCGGGGGGTCAGCACCATGCTGCCGGCGCTCACCCCAACCCAGACCGTCTCGCGCAACGACGGGAGGAGATCGGCGAGTCCCGACGCCCGCATCCAGTGGCAGAGGTAGGTCGCGTCGCCGCCGTCGACGAGCAGCACGTCGGCTTCGCGGACCCAGGGGACCCAGCGCTCCGCACCGATGGTGGGCAGCGCGGACAGTTCGAGCAGACCCAGCGAGCCCCATTCGAGCGAGGTCATCGCGCCCCACGGCGGCAGGCCGCTTATGAAGCCGCGCGTCGAGACTGGCCCGCAGTTCGGGTGACCCCACTGCGCGGTCGGGATGCAAAGGGCGGCGGACTCCGCGACCGGCTTTCCCAACAGGTCGACCAGCGCGTCGTGGATGCGCGGGTTTGTCACGCCGCCGGACGTGAGGAGAAGCTTCATCCAGGCCTCCCTACCCCTGTGACCGCGACCCGTCCTCGACTCTAACGGCGGGCACCGCCCGCCCCTCAGGTCATGTCGATTCGCTGCTAGTCCACCAACCTGCTTCTCGAGAGCGGCAACCGCCTCGTCAGTGCACAACACCGAGATGCCGACGTATCTCTAAGAGTTGCTCCACCACCTCGCCGCCCGAAAAGCGGCGGCGCCAGAACCGCCACCACGGCGGCTCCGCGACCGACTTCCCGCCCGGGATCAGGTCGAGAACCTTACGCCGGAACTCCGGCGGATGACCACGCCGTCCCGCGGCGTCGCCTTCAGATCAGGAGGCCCAGAATCCAACAACCCGACTCCGCGGAAGCCAGGACACACACCTCCGTCAGACCCAGGCCGGTTCGCTTCAGCCTGCTGCAAAGAACGTCCTCGACACACACCCCTGGGAGACCCAAGACGATCTGCCGGTTGGGATCGTGACCCGGATCAAACGGACCTACCACCGCCGTAGACGCCGGGCAGCGCTCCGCGCGTCGACCTCAGCCGAGAATGAACAAATCATGGCCCAGACCGCCGAACAGACCGCCTGACGACCTGTCACAGATCGATGCACGAGACCCCTTAGGCGATCCGGTTGGCCAGCGTCTGCTTGGCCTCCCGCTCCACCAGGACGGGGACGAAGTCGCGGACCGGCCGCCCCGCGAAGTTCTGGTAGGCCAAGCGGACGGTCTCTCGCACGGCCTCGGCGGATACAGCGGGGAAGCGGCGCGCAAGCCGCGCGGTCACCTCGGTGATGGCTCGGTCCTCGTCGGTTGTGGCGTTCACCGTCCCATCGTCCTACCTCACGATGCTCGCGCAAGGGTCCCCCCGGGCAGTTTCAGATCGGCCGCGAGATGCACCCGCTTGGCCGTAGGGAACGCGTTCCAGCTTGCCTCAGTCAGGAGCGGCGGCTCCGCTCACGGAGGGAAGCGTCGAGCCAGCCAGGCTGACGACCAGGCCGTCCGAGCGCCTGCCCCGCTCGACCTCTCGCGCGCGCTTCGCGCATAGGGTCGAGCGGCGCGGAACACGTGCCTGGACCGGTGCCCGTCACCCGAACACGTGAGCAGGGCCCCGGACCGTAAGCAGGTGGTTCCAGTTGTCCGGCGACGGGCGCAGCCGGTCACGCGCGGCCGGCCCGGCTACGCCGAGGGAGTAAGGCACATATCCCATCGGTAGGAGGTGCTCGTTGGCCTCCCTCGCGGCAGCGTGGCCGGAATCGGTGTCGAGTATCTCCAGGAAGACATCCGGGCGGAAGCGCGACAGCGTCTCGCGGGCACCGGCGAGGACCTCCTGCTCGCCGCCTTCAACGTCAATCTTCACCACATCGAGGTGGGAGATGCTCTGATCGGCGACAAACCCATCGAGCGACACCACGGGCACGATCTCGCAGCGCCACGGTCCCGGCGTCCAGGTCACCCGGTGCTCCGGGTCGGCACTCCCGATAGTGTCGATCTTGGCGGCGGGCGTGAAGAGCGGCATCGAGCCAGACCTCGCGCCCAGTGCTGCGCGTACGCAGACGACATTGGCCGCGTCGTTGTGCACGGCGTTCGCCGTCAACGCGCCGAACACGTCGGATGCAGGCTCGAACGCGAACACTCTCGCGGCGGGGCTCTCGCGAGCAGCGAGGATGCTGAAGATCCCGATGTTCGCTCCGGCGTCGACGATGCCGACGGCCTTTCGGCACAGCCGCCGGAACAGCGGCAGCACCTCGGGCTCGTAGTCATCGAGACCGTGCCAGTACGCGTGGTGCGTCAACCAGTCAGGGCGCCGAAAACCCTCGAGGCGGAGCACCTCTCCGTCGCCGAGCGCTACCTCGCTGACGCCGACCCGATGGGCGCGAAGCTCGCCCCACCGCGCCGCCGCTGGCCAGATCGGGCGGGCGGCACGTAGAGCCGAGGTCAGTGGGCGGTTCAGAAGCGGCGTATCGACTCCGGTGCGGATCACACGCCGGAGCGGCGAGCGATCAGCTGGCACAACAGGATCCTGCCGCACCGGCCGGCAACCTGACACCAGCTGTGCCGCAGTACATCCACGGTTCGCCTGCTGGTCGCGGGACGGTCACGTCGGCGTCCGGGCAGGACCCTACCGTCGCCTTCATGCGCTCAGGACCAGCCCC
>CAJCIY010000252.1 GCA_903970495.1 Candidatus Melainabacteria bacterium
CCGAGGGTGCGGATCGAGGTGAGCTTGCCGGCCTTGGCCCAGCGGGTGACCGTCTTCGGGTCGACGCGGAACAGCGCAGCGACCTCCGCCGGCGTCAGCAGGGCCTCGGTCTCGACGGGACGAGCGGTCATCGCGGGCTCCAAGGTCTGGGGATCGTCTCAATCCTGGCCGGAAGCGGACACGTCGGACATGGCTCGTCCGGACCATACGGGACATAGTCACCGACCCGACGGCAGCGCGGCGACCGAGGTCCGGTCAGCATGCGCTCTCGCGCAGCTGCAGGTCGCGCCAGCGGCCCGCGACCCGCTCGTACGCGGCCGCCGCACCGGCGCCGTCGCCCTGCTGCAGCGCGGCCAGGCCCGTGGCGAGGTCGGCGACCGAGCTCTCCTCGTCGTCGGCGAGCGCGGTCAGCATCCCGGCCAGCCCGCCGTAGTCGAGCTCGACCCGGCTGAAGCCGTGGAACTCCCCGAGCCAACGGCCGATCTCCTGCAGGTCGGCCAGCATCGGGACCTGCGGCAGGGTCGCGCCGACGATGCCGGTCGCCGCCGTCACCCGGCGACGGGCGGACGCCAGCGTCGTGACGTACCGGAGCTCGCCCTCGCGACCGGTGCGGTCACCCGGCTCGAACAGCAGGAACCACGCCAGCGGGATCGTCCAGCTCGCGGACCGGATGTGCGGCACCAGGGCGGGTGAGACCTCGCGCCAGCCGGCGAGCTGGTCGCTGGCCTCGGCAGCGAGGCCCGGCGGCACGAAGGCGTTGGCCACGATCGCGGGCAGCCCGTCGCGGAACGCCTCGGCGGCCTCCCACACCCGCAGCTGCGTCCGGGCGGGGCAGACGTACGTCACGCCGTCGACCACCTCGACCAGCGCGTGCTCCTCGTCGACGTCGAGGGTCGGGCGCACCGCGGCGACCAGGGCGGCCGAGCGCTCCGCCGCGACGAGGCCCGCCCGGTCCGGCGCGTGGCCCGCCGCGACGTACCGCTCCCACCGCCGACGCTCACCTGAGGGGAGCGTCGAGAGCGGCACGAACACGCGCAGGCTGGCCGTCGACGCCACGAGAGCAGGCGACCCGGCGGCGGACACCCGGGGAGTGTCCCACCGGCCCTAGGCTGAGGTGTGCGGCGACGTCCTCACGAGGGGCCGACCCGCAGTCCGTCGACAGCGCTGTCCGGCCGACCGTCGGTCAGCGAGGCGTCGCTCCGGCGACCCGTGTCCAGGCGAAGGAGCTCACCGCATGCCCGTCTTCAGCCCCGCGAACGGCCATGACCGCGCCCACGAGCAGGTCGTCTTCTGCAGCGACGAGGCGACCGGCCTCCGCGCGATCATCGCGATCTACTCGACCGCCCTCGGACCGGCACTCGGCGGGACCCGCTTCTACCCGTACGCGGACGAGTCCGCCGCGCTCGCCGACGTGCTGAACCTCTCCCGCGGGATGGCCTACAAGGCCGCGGTCACCGGGCTCGACCTCGGCGGCGGCAAGGGCGTGATCATCGGAGACCCGGCGGTCGACAAGACCGAGGCGCTGCTGCGAGCGTACGGCCGCTTCGTGCAGGCCCTGGGCGGCCGCTACTACACGGCCTGCGACGTCGGCACGTACGTGCAGGACATGGACGTCGTCGCCCGCGAGTCGCGGTTCGTGACCGGCCGCTCGGAGGCGCACGGCGGTGCCGGCGACTCCTCGGTGCTCACCGCGCTCGGCGTCTTTCAAGGCATGCGCGCCGGCGCCGAGGCGGTCTGGGGCAGTCCGACGCTCGCCGGCCGACGGGTCGGGGTCGCCGGCGTCGGCAAGGTCGGCCGGCACCTCGTCGAGCACCTGCTGCGCGACGGCGCGTCCGTCGTCGTCAGCGACGTCTCGGCCGACGCGGTGGGCTCGCTCGTCTCCGCGCACCCCGAGGTCGAGGTGCTGCCGGTCGGCGCGCTGCCGAGCGCCGCGATGGACGTCTACGCGCCGTGCGCCCTCGGTGGCGCCCTCGACGAGGAGACCGTGCCCGCGCTGCAGGCGACGCTGGTCTGCGGCGCCGCGAACAACCAGCTCGCCCACGGCGGCGTCGAGAAGATGCTCGCCGACCGCGGCGTCCTGTACTGCCCGGACTACGTCGTCAACGCGGGTGGGCTCATCCAGGTCGCCGACGAGATCGAGGGCTACGTCGCGGAGCGCGCCCGCTCCCGCGCCCTCGGCATCCTCGACACCATGCGCGCGGTGCTACAGGCTGCGGCCGCCGACGGGGTCCCGCCGTCGCAGGCCGCCGACCGGCTCGCGGAACGGCGGATGGCCGACGTCGGTCGGCTGCGCCACATCCTGCTGCCCTGACCTCCGGTCCTGCTCCATCCGGGCTCGAGCGGAGAGCGTGACCGGCGGTGCGCTCCTGTAGAGTTCTGCTCACGCAGATCAGACACCCGGGGCCCCGCCCCGTCCGAGAGTCGAGGGGGTCGAGCCATGGGGCGCGGCCGTGCCAAGGCGAAGCAGACCAAGGTCGCTCGCGAGCTCAAGTACAGCTCGCCGGGCATGGACCTGGACCGGCTCAGCCGAGACCTTCACACCGATGGCGGCGGGTTCACCTCGCCGCCGCCCGACGATGACGACGCCCACGCGTCGCGCGCGGCCTGGGACGAGGACGACGACTCGGGCAGCGCCGCCTCCTGATCTGCTCCGGTCGGCTCAGCCGACCGGGTGTGCAGCGACGCAGCGGGCGCGCTCGGGCCCGTCGTCGGGGCGGACCGTCCCCGCGACCCAGCTCGGCACGCCGCGGCCGCCCAGCAGGGCGACGAGATCGTCGGCCGCCGCCGCGTCGACGATTGCCAGCATGCCGACGCCCTGGTTGAAGGTGCGCTCCATCTCGGCCTGCGCGATGCCGCCGGTCGCCGCCACCCACCGGTAGATCGCGCCGGGCGTCCACGTCGCGCGGTCGACCTCGGCGGCGAGACCGTCGGGGACCACCCGCCCCAGGTTGCCGGCGAGGCCGCCACCGGTGACGTGCGCGAAGGTCCGCACCGGCAACGCCGCCGCGGCGGCGAGGCAGTCGAGGGCGTAGATCCGGGTCGGGGTCAGCAGCGCCTCGCCGAGCGTGCCGGCGCCGAACGGCTCGCCGAGGTCGACGCCGCTCACGGCGAGCAGGTGGCGGACCAGCGAGTACCCGTTGCAGTGCAGGCCGCTCGCCGCCATCGCGACGACGGCGTCCCCGGCGCGTACGCGGTCCGGGCCGAGGATCTCGTCGGCCTCGACGACCCCGACCGCGGTCGCGGCCACGTCGTAGTCACCCGGCTTCATCAGGCCCGGGTGCTCGGCGGTCTCGCCACCGAGCAGCGTCGCACCGGAGCGCCGGCAGCCCTCGGCGATGCCGGAGACCACCTCCGCGACGACCTCGGGCTCGAGGTGGCCGACCGCGACGTAGTCCTGCACCAGCAGCGGCTCCGCGCCGCAGACGACGAGGTCGTCGACGACCATCGCCACGAGGTCGAGCCCGATCGTGTCGTGCCGGCCGAGGGCCTGCGCGATGGCGGTCTTGGTGCCGGCGCCGTCCGTCGACGCGGCGAGGACGGGCTGCTTCCAGCGACCGAGGTCGAGCCGGAACAGTCCCGCGAAGCCGCCGAGCCCTCCGATGACCTCGGGCCGGACCGTCCGCGCGACCGACGCCTTCATCAGCTCGACCGCGCGCTCACCGGCCTCGATGCTGACGCCGGCGGCGGCGTAGCTGGCACCGCCTTCGTTCACAGCGCGGTCGGGCAGGCGGTCACGGGCGCTGCAGCGCGTCCTCGGCGCCGACCCCGCCGAGCAGCGGCATCGGCTGCGGGACGGGCATGGCGCCCGCGTCCAGCCCGTCGTCCATGTCGTCGAGGAAGCCCTGCAGCTCGTCGACCCCGTCGCCGCTGTTCGCGACGACGACGCTGGCCATCTCGGCGGTGACCCCGCGCTCGATGCCCTCGAGGACGTGCTTGCCGACCGGGTCGACGTCGGGGAGCGCGATCGGGTACTCGCCGGTGAAGCAGGCGGTGCACAGCTTCGAGCGATCCTGCCGGCTCGAGGTGACCAGGCCGTCGAGGGACGCGTACGCGAGCGAGTCGGCGCCGATGGCCGCGCAGATCTCCTCGACACCCAGGCCGTTGGCGATGAGCTCGGCCTTGCTCGCGAAGTCGATGCCGTAGAAGCACGGCCAGGTCACCGGCGGCGCGGAGATGCGGACGTGGACCTCGGTGGCGCCGGCCTCGCGAAGCATGCGCACCAGCGCGCGCTGGGTGTTGCCGCGGACGATCGTGTCGTCGACGACGACCAGCCGCTTGCCGCGGATGACGTCCGGCAGCGGGTTGAGCTTCAGCCGGATGCCCAGCTGCCGGATGGTCTGCGACGGCTGGATGAAGGTACGGCCGACGTAGGCGTTCTTCACCAGCCCGAGGCCGTAGGGGATGCCGCTCGCCTCGGCGTAGCCGACCGCGGCGGGGGTGCCGGACTCGGGCACCGGGATCACCAGGTCGGCCTCGACCGGCGACTCGCGGGCGAGCGTGCGGCCGACCTCGACGCGGGTCTCGTGCACCGACCGACCGCTGATGGTGGTGTCGGGGCGGGCGAGGTAGACGTACTCGAACAGGCAGACGTGCGGGGTGGCTTCGACGAAGCGGTGCGAGCGGACGCCGTGCTCGTCGATCGCGATCAGCTCGCCCGGGGCGACCTCGCGGACGAACGAGGCGCCGACGATGTCGAGCGCGGCGGTCTCGGAGGCCACGACCCAGCCGCTCTCGAGCCGGCCGAGCACGAGCGGGTGGACGCCGTGGCCGTCGCGGGCGGCGTACAGGGTGTGCTCGTCCATGAAGACCAGCGAGAACGCGCCGCGCAGCTGCGGCAGCACGTCGAGCGCCGCGGCCTCCAGCGAGAGGTCGGGGCGGCTGGCCAGCAGGCTGGTCACGAGGTCCGAGTCGGTCGTCGCACCCATCGCATCCCGGCTGTCGCCGTAGATGCGGCGGACGAGGCGCGCGAGCTCGGCGGTGTTGGTGAGGTTGCCGTTGTGGCCGAGGGCGAGGCCGCCGCCCTGTCCGGTCGAGCGGAAGCTGGGCTGCGCGTTCTCCCACGTTCCGGAGCCGGTGGTCGAGTAGCGACAGTGCCCGATCGCGAGGTGTCCGCGGAGGGTGTCGAGGGTCGGCTCGTCGAAGACCTGCGCGACGAGGCCGAGGTCCTTGTAGACGACGACCGTGGTGCCGTCGCTGACCGCGATGCCCGCCGCCTCCTGGCCGCGGTGCTGCAGCGCGTACAGGCCGTAGTAGGTCAGCTTCGCGACGGCCTCGCCCGGTGACCAGACCCCGAAGACGCCGCACTCCTCGTGGGGGGCGTTCTCGAGCTCTCCGCTTGCCGTCAGCGTTCGGTCGCCAGCGGGATCGATCGGGACGTCCGGCACGCGGTCTCCTCGGCGTCGCGGGCGGGGAAGCCTGTCCGCAGGAGTGTACGGGTCGACGGGGGCCCGGCTCCGCCGGTCGCACCTGCCGCGACCCGTGTCACAGCAGCGGCAGGTACGGGGTCAGGTCGGCGCGGCTGCCGCTCGCGCGCACCGCGCCGGCAGCGACCGCGTCGGCCCACGACCGGCGACCCGTCGCGACCGCGAGGAACACCTCCGGCGCCATCTCGACGACGTTCGGCGGCGTGCCCCGGGTGTGGGTCACGCCCTCGCCGATCTGCGCGGCCGCGTACGGCGGCACCCGGACCTCGACCGCCTTGCCGGGATGCCGCTCCAGGAGGATCTGGGCGAGGAGCCGGACGCAGACCCGCACGGCCTGCCGGTCCCGCGACGGGCCGCCGTCGACGTCGAGCGCGTGCACGGTGAGCTCCAGCACCCGGGTGCGCAGCAGGTCCGACCGTCGGATCGGGCCGCGGGGCGCGAGGACCACGCCGTCGTCCGTCGGCGCGGCGAGCACGGCGGCCACGCCGGCGTCGAAGTCGGCGAGCGTCTGGTCCGGCGAGCGTCCCTGTGCCGCAGCCACTTCCCGTGCCTCGACCGTTGCGGCCGACGCGGCGTAGCCGGCCACGTACGCGCTGACGCTCATCGGCCGCTCGCCCCGCGACGCCGCGGTCGCCGTGACGTACGGCTGCGCCGACCCCACCAGGTGGGCCACCAGCTCGCCGGTCCGCCAGCCGGCGAGCCGCGTCGGCTGGCCGAGGTCGGTGAGGCCGGCGATCCAGGTGCGGGTCAGCGCCGCCTGCGCCTCGTACGCGGCCAGCAGCAGCGGGTCGAGCTCCCTCACCCGAACAGCGCGGGCAACGTCCCGGTGTGCGCGGCGGCCAGCTCCGTCAGCCCGATCTCGAACGCGCCGGCCACGACCAGCGCGGTGCCGCCGACCTCGCCGATCCGGAGGCAGGCGAGACCCGCCGCGGCACAGGCGTCCTCGACCGCTTCGGGGGAGGGCGTGGAGACCAGCGCCCGGCCGGCGCTCTCGGAGAACAGCGCGACGAAGGTGCCGTCGTCGAGGGTGACGGTGGCGCCGAGACCGTTGCGGAGGCAGGCCTCGGTCAGCGCCGAGGCGAGCCCGCCGGTCGACAGGTCGTGGGCGCTGGCCAGCGGAGCCTGCGCGAGCACGGCGTGCAGCGCGCGCTCGGCAGCCCAGTCGACCGCGGGGGGCAGGCCGCCGAGGTGGCGGTGCGCGACCCACGCCCACTCCGAGCCGGACAGCTCCTCGCGCGTGGTGCCGAGCAGCAGCACCGCGTCGCCGGCCCGGGCGAAGCCCATCGGCGTACGCGCCGTCACGTCGGAGTGGATGCCGAGCACTCCGACCACCGGCGTCGGGTTGATCGGGACATCGCCGGTCTGGTTGTAGAAGCTCACGTTGCCGCCGGTGACCGGCACCTCGAGCGCCCGGCAGCCGTCGGCGATGCCGCGCACGATCTCGGCGAACTGCCACATGACGCCCGGGTCCTCGGGCGAGCCGACGTTGAGGCAGTCCGTGACGGCGACCGGCTCGGCGCCCGTCACGGCGACGTTGCGCGCCGCCTCGGCGAGCGCGAGCTGCGCCCCGACGTACGGGTCGAGGGCGGCGTACCGGCCGTTGCCGTCGAGGGCCAGCGCGACGCCGAGCGGACCGCCGTCGATGCGCAGCAGGCCCGCGTCCTCGGGCTGGGCGAGCACGGTGTCGCGCAGCACGTAGCGGTCGTACTGGTCGGTGACCCACGACGGGTCACAGACGTTGGGCGACGCGACGACGCGCAACAGCTCGGCGCGCAGGGCCGCTGAACTGGTCGGCCGCGGCAGGTCCTCGGCCCGGTCGGCCTGCAGCGCGTCGAGCGAGGCGGGGCGGGCGAGCGGTCGGTCGTAGACCGGGCCGTCCTCGGCGAGCGTCGCAGGGACGACGTCGACGACGCGCTCGCCGTGCCAGTCGACCTCGAGCCGACCCGAGCCGGTGACCTCGCCGACGACGGTCGCGATCACGCCCCAGCGGTGGCAGAGCGCGAGCACCTCCTCGACCGACTCCGGCGCGACGATCGCGAGCATCCGCTCCTGCGACTCCGAGGACAGCACCTCCCACGGCTCCATCGACGCCTCGCGGAGCGGCACCGCGTCGAGCGTCACGTGCATGCCGAGACCGCCCGCGGCGGCGGTCTCGCTGATGGCGCAGGTGAAGCCGGCGCCGCCGAGGTCCTGGATGCCGACGACGAGGCCGCGGTCGTACATCTCGAGGGTGGCCTCGGTGACGATCTTCTCCTGGAACGGGTCACCGACCTGGACCGCGGGGCGCTTGGCCGGGCCGCCGTCGGAGAAGGTCGCCGACGCCAGCACCGAGACACCGCCGATGCCGTCGCGCCCGGTCCGGGCGCCGTACAGGATCACCTGGTTGCCGACGCCGCTGGCCTTGGCGGTCTGCAGCCGCTCCCGCGGGAGCACGCCGAGGCACAACGCGTTGACGAGCGGGTTTCCGTTGTACGACGGGTCGAACGCGATCTCGCCCCCGACATTGGGCAGGCCGAGGCAGTTGCCGTAGCCGCCGACGCCCGCGACGACGCCGGGCACCAGGCGCCGGGTGTCCGGGTGGTCGACGTCGCCGAACCGCAGGCTGTCCATGACCGCGACCGGCCGCGCGCCCATCGCGAGGATGTCGCGCACGATGCCGCCGACCCCGGTCGCCGCACCCTGGTACGGCTCGACGTAGCTGGGGTGGTTGTGCGACTCGGCCTTGAACGTCACCGCCAGGGTGTCGCTGACCGCGACGACGCCGGCGTTCTCGCCGATGCCCGCGAGCATCCGGTCGCCCTTCGGCAGGTCGCCGAACTGCCGCAGGTGCACCCGCGAGGACTTGTACGAGCAGTGCTCGCTCCACATGATCGAGTACATCGACAGCTCGCACTCGGTGGGGCGGCGGCCGAGCGCCTCGCGGATCCGGGCGTACTCGTCGGGCGCGAGACCGAGCTCGGCGTACGGCTGCTCGAGGTCGGGGTCGTCGACGGCGTTGGCCACGGTGTCGACGGTCGGCGGCGCGACCGTCATGCCGCGCCTCCGGCACAGGACGTCATGCTGCGCCGACCACGGCGGTCAGCACCGAGGCGAACAGCGCGAGGCCGTCCGCGCTCGCCCCGACCAGCGGGTCGCAGGCGTGCTCGGGATGCGGCATGAGACCGACCACGTTGCCGGCCTCGTTGGTGATGCCGGCGATGTCGCGGAGCGAGCCGTTGGGGTTGCCCTCGACGTAGCGGACGACGACCCTGCCCTCGCCCTCGAGCCGGTCGAGCGTCTCGGTGTCGGCGGTGTAGCGACCCTCGCCGTGCTTGACCGGGGCGACGATCCGCGCGCCCGGCTCGAGACCGGTCGTCCAGGCCGTCGCCGTCGACTCGACCCGAAGCGCCTGGTCGCGGCACACATAGTGCAGACCCGCGTTGCGCAGCAGCGCGCCGGGCAGCAGGTGCGACTCGCACAGGACCTGGAAGCCGTTGCAGATGCCGAGGACCGGCATCCCCCTGCCGGCGGCGGCGACCACCTCGACCATGACCGGTGCGAATCGGGCGATGGCCCCACAGCGGAGGTAGTCGCCGTAGGAGAAGCCCCCGGGGAGCACGATCGCGTCGACGCCACGGAGGTCGCTGTCGCCGTGCCAGAGCGGGACGGCGGTCCCGCCGGCGAGGCTGACCGCCTGCATCACGTCCCGGTCGTCGAGGCTGCCGGGGAAGGTCACGACTCCTACGGCGCTCGGCACGCCACCGATCCTACGAGGGGTCGACCGCGCTGGCCTTCAGGAGCAGCTCGGCCGCCCGCGAGTTCGGCTCCGGGCGCAGCCGGCGCTCCATCCGCACGATCGACCCGCCGTCGGCGTAGGCGAAGGACAGGTTGTCGACGAGCGCGCGCATCAGCGGGATACCGCGGCCGGCCTCGGCGGAGTCGTCGACCGCCAGCCGGTCCTGCAGGTCCTTCGGGACGCCGGGCCCCATGTCCTGCACGGCGATGACGACGGTGTCGACGCTGATCTCGAGGCGGACCTCGTACTCGCTGCCGGCCTCGCTATGCCGCAGCACGTTGCTGCACGCCTCGGTCAACGCCAGCTCGATGTCGGCGACGTCGTCGGTGTGGAACCCGACCGACCGCAGCAGCTGGGAGGCGACCCGTCGCGACAGCGGCACGCTCACCGCGTCACGCGGGAGGCACAGCGTCAGCGAGAGATCCACCACGGGGAGGTGCCCCGGGCAGGCCGCTGCAACCATCGCGCGGACCGATCGCGGGATCTCAGGCGACCGCTCGGCCCTTCGTCAGCCCTCGACGCGCAGCGCGAAGTCCTCGATCACGGGGTTGGCCAGGAGCGTGCCGGCGAGGTCGCGGATCCGGCCGAGGGCGTCCTCGTCCATCTCGCCGTCGACGTCGATCTCGAAGTGCTTGCCCTGCCGTACGGCGGCGATGCCGCTGACCCCGAGGCTCGGCAGCGCACCGAGGATCGCCTGGCCCTGCGGGTCGAGGATCTCCGGCTTCAGCATCACGTCGACCACCACGCGGGCCACCTCAGGCCGCCGCGAGGTAGTCGGCGAAGGACCGGCCGGTGAGGACCTCGTACGCCTCGACGTAGCGCGCGCGGGTGGCGTCGACGACGTCCGGGGGGAGCTCGACGGCACGGCCGCGCTGGCCGGACTCGATCAGCCAATCCCGGACGTACTGCTTGTCGTAGCTCGGCTGGGCCCGGCCCGGCTGCCAGGTGTCCGCCGGCCAGAAGCGGGACGAGTCGGGGGTGAGGACCTCGTCGCCGAGCCGGAGCGTCCCCGAGGCGTCGGTGCCGAACTCGAGCTTGGTGTCCGCGAGCAGCACGCCTCTGTCGGCCGCGAGCTCTGCGGCCCGACCGAAGACCGCGAGGGTGAGGCGCTCGAGCTCGGCGGCGAGCTCCGGACCGACCAGGTCGCCCGCCTGGTCGCGGGTGATGGCCTCGTCGTGGTCTCCGATCGCGGCCTTCGTGCTCGGCGTGAAGAGCGGCTCGGGCAGCTTCGAGCCGTCCTGCAGGCCGGCCGGCAGCGCGTGCCCGCTGACCGTGCCGGCCGCCTGGTAGTCGAGCCACCCGGAACCGGCGAGGTAGCCGCGGGCGACGCACTCGAGCGGCACCATGTCGAGACGGCGGCAGAGCATCGAGCGGCCGACCAGCTGGGACGCGTACGGCTGGAGCGCGGCGGGGTAGTCGGACACCGTCGCCGTGATGACGTGGTGGGGGACGAGGTCGGCGAGCTGCTCGAACCACCAGAGCGAGAGCGCCGTGAGGATCGCGCCCTTGTCCGGGATCTCCGACGGGAGGACCACGTCGAAGACCGACAGCCGGTCGCTCGCCACGAGCAGGATCGCGGGTTCGCCGTCGGCGTCGTCGACGGCGAACAGCTCGCGGACCTTGCCCGAGCCGAGGTGGGTGAGGCCGGAGAACTGCTCGGCGGCGAGGGGCACGAGGCGACCCTATCTAGGCCAGGGCGGCGAGCCGGTCGAAGACCGGGCCGAGCCGCTCGACATACCGCTCCGGGCGGCAGACCTCGTCGAGCCGGGCCTCGTCGATCTGCTGGCCCGCGTCGGCCGCGGCCGTGCGCAGCGTCTCGCGGAACGGCACGCCGGTCTCCCAGGTCGTCATGGCCGCGCGCTGCGTCAACGCGTACGCATCCTCCCGGGACAGGCCCGCCTCGACGAGCTCGAGCAGCACGGCCGAGGTGTAGATCAGGCCGCCGCTCGCGTCGAGGTTCGCGCGCATCCGCGCCGCGTCGACGACGAGCCCGCTGACCAGCCGCGTCGTGAGGTGCAGCAGGTAGTCGGTCGCGATCGCGGCGTCGGGCAGCGCGATCCGCTCGGTCGAGGAGTGGCTGATGTCGCGCTCGTGCCACAGCGGGACGCCCTCGAGGACCGGGACGTACTGGGCCCGCACGATGCGCGCCATGCCTGCGATCCGCTCGCTCATGATCGGGTTCTTCTTGTGCGGCATCGCGCTCGAGCCCTTCTGGCCTCTGCCGAACGGCTCGGACAGCTCGCGCACCTCCGTCCGCTGACCGTGGCGCACCTCGAGGGCGACCGCCTCGCAGACCGTCGCGAGACCCGCGAGCGCCGCGACCCACGAGGCGATGCCGTCGCGGATCACGACCTGCGTCGCGACGGGCGCCGGCGTCAGGCCCAGCGCGGCCGCGACGTGCTGCTCCACGTCCGGCTCGATGTTCGAGTACGTCCCCACCGCGCCGCTGATCTTGGCGACGCCGACGTCGGCGCGGGCCAGCCGCAGCCGGTCCCGGCAGCGGGCCATCGCGAAGGCGAAGTCGGCGACCCGGTGGCCGAAGACGTCGGGCTCGCCGTGGATCCCGTGCGTACGTCCCACCCGGACCGTGTCGCGCTCCCGCAGGCCGAGGTCGCGCAGCGCGGCGACGAGACCGTCGGCCTTGGCCAGCAGCAGGTCGGTCGCGTCGACGAGCTGCAGGCCGAGGGCGGTGTCGAGCAGGTCCGAGGACGTCATGCCGAAGTGCACGTACGCGGCCGCCTCGCGCGGCGTGGTGTTGTCCGCCCACGCGGAGAGGAACGCGATGACGTCGTGCTGCGTCACCGCCTCGATCTCCGCGACCGCCTCGGGCGTGGGCGGAGCGGCGTTCCGTACGGGCTCGACGCAGTCGGCGGGGACCCGTCCGGCCTTCGCGTGCGCCTCCAGGGCGAGCGTCTCGACGCGGCACCACAGGGCGTACTTGTGGGCCTCGGACCAGACCTCGCCCATCGCGGGCAGGGTGTAGCGCCCGATCACGGTGCTCCTACGACCGGGCCCGCGGCTGGGACACGGGCGCTCACTGCGCTCGCGCCGCGATCTCGAAGTCGTCCTTGAACTGGACGAGCTTCGCCCGCAGGTCGGGGTCGCCGATCGCGAGGATCTGCACGGCGAGCACCGCCGCGTTGCGCGAGCCGTCGAGGCCCATCGTGGCGACGGGGACACCCGGCGGCATCTGCGCGATCGCGAGCATCGCGTCGATCCCGTCGAGCGCGCCGCCGCGGATCGGGACACCGATGACGGGGAGGGTCGTGTGCGCCGCGACGGTGCCCGGCAGTGCGGCGGACTGGCTCGCGCCGGCGATGACCACCTCGATGCCGCGGGGCTCGAGGTTGTCGATCCAGCCGGCGAGCGCCTTGGGCGCGCGGTGCGCGGAGAGCACCGTCTCGTCCCAGGGGACCTCGAACCGGTCGAGCATGGCGCCGGCCTGGCTCATGACGTTGCCGTCACCGGGCGAGCCGGAGACGATCGCGACGCGGGGACGTGCCATCAGGGGTTCACTCCTCGGAGACCGATGTCGGTGCGGTGGTGCCCGCCCGGCAGCGAGATCCGCGCCAGCAGGTCGTACGCCGATCCTCTCGCATCCGCGACGTCGGTCCCCGTCGCGGTGACCGACAGCACGCGCCCGCCGCTGGAGACGACCTCGCCCGCCCCGGTACGCCGGGTCCCGGCGTGCAGCACGCCCGGCGCGTCGAGCGGCCCGGTGAGCACCCCGCCGAGCTGCGGCGCCGCGGGGTAGCCCGGGGCGGCGAGGACGACCGTCACGGCGGAGCCGCTGCGCCACCGCGGCGGCGCGGTGCCCAGCAGCAGTTGGGTGAGGGGCGAGTCCAGGAGGGCGAGCACGGCCTGCGTCTCGGGGTCGCCGAACCGGGCGTTGAACTCCACGACCTGGATACCCGCCGCGGTGAGCGCGAGCCCCGCGTAGAGCAGGCCGCGGAACGGGGTGCCGCGCCGCTCCATCTCGGCGACGGTCGGACGGACGACCTGGGCCACCACGTCGTCGACGAGCCCGGGCGGCGCCCACGGCAGCGGCGCGTACGCCCCCATACCGCCGGTGTTCGGGCCGGCGTCGCCGTCGCCCACCCGCTTGTGGTCCTGTGCGGGCAGCAGCGGCGTGATGCCCGCGTCGGTGACCACGGCGAAGACCGAGACCTCCGGGCCGTCGAGGTACTCCTCGACGACGACGTCGTGGCCGCGGCCGTGCTCGGTGGCCTCCCGCAGCGAGTCGGTCACCACGACGCCCTTGCCCGCGGCGAGGCCGTCGTGCTTGACGACGTACGGCGCCGGGAGGTCGGCGAGCACCTGCTCGAGGCGGGCGTCGTCGCCGGCGGCGACGTGCCAGGAGCCGGCCGTCGGGACGCCGGCGGCCACCATGACCTCCTTGGCGAAGGCCTTCGACCCCTCGAGCCGCGCGGCCGCACCGGACGGCCCGAAGGTCGGAAAGCCCTTGTCCCGCAGGGCATCTGCGACCCCGGCCACGAGCGGCGCCTCGGGCCCGACGACGACCAGCTCGGCACCCACGTCCTCGGCCAGGGCGGCGACGGCGCCGCCGTCGAGCTGGTCGACCTCGCGCGGCTCGGCGAGCGCGGCCGTCCCCGCGTTGCCTGGGGCGCACACCACCGATGAGACGTCGGGATCGGCGGCGAGCGCCGTGACCAGCGCGTGCTCCCGCGCGCCCGTCCCGAGCACCAGCACCCTCACGACCGCGAGGCTAGCCAACCGGTCAGAGCAGGTCGCGCACCACGATCGTCTGGTCGCGGCCGGGACCTACGCCGATCGCGGAGATCGGCGCGCGCACCATCTCCTCCAGCGCGGTGACGTACGCCCGGGCGTTCGGCGGCAGGTCCGCGAGGTCCTTGCAGTCGGAGAGGTCCTCCTGCCAGCCGGGCAGCTCCTCGTAGACCGGCTTCGCGTGGTGGAAGTCGGTCTGCGTCATCGGCATCTCGTCGGTGACCGTGCCGTCCGGCAGCTCGTACGCGACGCACACCGGCACCGTGTCCCACCCCGACAGCACGTCGAGCTTGGTCAGGAAGTAGTCGGTGATGCCGTTGACGCGGGTCGCGTACCGGCCGATGACGGCGTCGAACCACCCGGTGCGCCGCGCCCGTCCGGTGGTGACGCCGAACTCGCCGCCGACCCGGCGCAGCTCCTCGCCGACCTTGTCGTCGAGCTCGGTGACGAACGGTCCCGAGCCGACCCGCGTGGTGTACGCCTTCAGGATCCCGACGACCTTCGTGATCTTCGTCGGCCCGAGCCCCGAGCCGGCGCACGCGCCGCCCGCCGTCGGGTTGGACGACGTCACGAACGGATAGGTGCCGTGGTCGACGTCGAGCAGCGTGCCCTGCGAGCCCTCGAGCAGCACGACCTCGTCGCGGCGCAGCGCCTCGTCGAGCACCCGTGCGGTGTCGGCGATGTGGGGCCGCAGCCGCTCGGCGTAGCCGGCGTACTCCTCGCAGGTGTCCGCCACGGAGATGCCGGTGCGGTTGTAGACCTTGGCGAGCACCTGGTTCTTCTCGCGCAGCGCGAGCTCGAGCTTGGCGCGGAAGATGCCGGGGTCGAGCAGGTCCTGCACCCGGATGCCCATCCGCGCGACCTTGTCCCCGTACGCCGGGCCGATGCCGCGGCCGGTGGTCCCGATCTTGGCAGCGCCCAGGTAGCGCTCGGTCACCTTGTCGAGGGCCCGGTGGTGCGGCATGACGAGCTGCGCGTTGGCCGAGATCAGCAACCGGTCGAGCGAGACCCCCCGCTCGAGCAGACCGTCCATCTCGGCGACGAGCGCACCGGGGTCGACGACGACGCCGTTGCCGATGACCGGCGTGCAGCCGGGCGTGATGACGCCGGAGGGCAGCAGGTGCAGCGCGTAGTGCTCGCCGTCGGGGGTGACGACGGTGTGGCCGGCGTTGTTGCCGCCCTGGTAGCGCACGACGTAGTCGACGCGGGTGCCGAGCAGGTCGGTCGCCTTGCCCTTGCCCTCGTCGCCCCACTGCGCACCGATCAGCACGATGGCCGGCATCGGATCACCCCTCACAGGCGAAGAGCCCGCTGCCGCCACCACCGGGATCTGGGGCGCTGCAACGGGCTCCGTTACGGCAAGATCCTACAAGCGCGTGCGTACGCTCGAGGAATGCCGTCGATCCCGCGCCTGCCCGGAGTCGGCGACGTCCTGGGGCTGCTCAGGGCGCAGACCGAGGCCCTGATCGAGCTGCCGGCCACCGTCGCCTCACTGCAGCGGGCCGTCCGCGGCCTCGCCGACACCGTCGCCGCGGGCGCCGAGACGCTGGTGGTCGTGCAGCGGCTGGCGCTGCGGATCGACCGCATCGTCGACGAGCTGGAGGGTCCGGTGCTGGCGCTCGCCCCCGGCCTGGAGCGGACCGCGAAGGTGCTGGACGACCCGATCGTGGAGACCATCCCCGACACGGTCCGCCGACTGCAGGCCGAGGTGCTGCCGCTGCTGCGCACCGTGGGCGAGACCCAGGCGCGGCTCGCGACGCTGCCCGGCGCGAGCCTGCTGGGACAGCTGACCGGTCGGGTGGCGCCGCGACCGGCGCCCGAGGCCGACGTCCCTAGGCCGCCGTCACCGTCACGCTGATCGCTCCGACGAACCGCAGGTACTGCGGGCACAGCGTGCCCGCGGAGCACGACGGCCCCGCGGTGAGCACGATGTCCGCGGTCCCGGCGCGTCGCGCCTCGAAGGTGCCGGCGGCGGTCTTCGCCAGGACCGTGCTGGTGACCTTGGCCGTCACGCCGGCGGGGCAGCCGGTCAGCACGACCGACCGGCCGACCGCCACGGTCGCCCGCCCGGTACCGCAGGACATCCGGAGCGCCGCTGACTGAGCCGATGCCGACGGCGACGCTGAGGTCGCCGGAGCACCCGCACCGGCGCCGGTGGTCGAGCCGCAACCCGCGAGGAGCAGGCCGGCGGCGAGCGCCGGCAGCACCGTCCCCGCGAACCGCCTCACCGCGGGGCGGCCGGGTCGCAGTCGGTGAGCAGGGCGCCGACCCGCTCGACCTCGTCGGTCTCCTCGATAGCCGTGGCCGCCTGGCCGAGTGCGGCCAGCGCCCGCAGGAAGCCGCGGTTCGGCTCGTGCGACCACGGCACCGGTCCGAAGCCCTTCCAGCCGTTGCGGCGGAGCGAGTCGAGGCCGCGGTGGTAACCGGTGCGCGCGTAGGCGTAGCCGGCGACCGGCTCGCCCGCAGCGAGCGCCTCCTCGGCGAGCACCGCCCACGCGAGGCTGTCCGCGGGGTAGCTCGCCGCGACCTCGGCCGCGGGGTTCCCCGACGCGAGCGCCTTCGCCGCAGCAGGGACACCGGGCAGGTACGTCGGCGGCGGGCCGCCGAGCAGGTCGTGGTGGGTCACCCCACCATCATGCGGCAGCGGCGGGGGCGGGGACCGTCAGGCGGTGATCGGGGCGGTCCAGGCCGCGGTCCACATGGCCTTCGTGACCTCGCCGGCCGGGGCCTTGATGCCCTTCTCGACCGCGAACTGGTGAGCGATCGACGCCGACTGCGGCCCGAAGTAGCCGTCGATCTTCAGGTGCCAGCCGCGCCGGACCATCCGCGACTGCCAGACCAGGACGTCGGTGCGCTTGGTGTCGACCAGCTTCGCCGTCAGCGTGGTGCCCGAGAACGCCGGGACACCGCCGCCGACGTGCACGCTGTGGGCGGTGCGCGAGATCGCCGGCGCCTGGGCCTGGCGCACCGGGGCGGTAGCCGTGGTCACCAGGGACCGCGCGTCCGGCGCCGCTGCGGACGTCAGGCCGAGCTTCGCGCTGCACGCCGGCCACGGCTCCCAGCCGCGCTCGGACTGCAGCTTCTCGGCGGCCGCGTCCTGGGTGGCGGGCGAGGCCTGGTACGGATAGCCGGCGTAGCCCAGGCCGTGCCAGGTCGTGAGGTCGAACTGGTACGCGCCGTAGAAGCCGTTGCCGGTGTTGATCGCGTAGTCGTCGCCCGACTCGCACTGCCGCAGCGCCGCGAACTGCGCAGGGGTGGCGCTGTCGGGTGCCGTGAGGTGCGCGGTGGCCGCGAGGGCGCCGCCGGCGCCGGCCGCGATGATCGTCGTGCCGGTGGCGAGGACCGCTCCGGTCCGCAGTGCCGTGGCACCGAGGTCGAGGTCGATCAGCGGCTCGGGCTCGCCGCGGTGGCGGCCCTTGATGCCGTCGATGCCGTGACGCGGGCGCGCGTGGGTACCCATGCGGTTCCTTCCCTGTCGCCTGCGGGGTGAGCTGTCGGGTGAGGACCGGGAAAGTCATGGCCCTGCCGGCCGCTGGAGACGACGAGCCGGCTTGACCCCGAGGACGCGGGCTGCGCGTCCGAAGTGCGGTGGGTCCCCCGCTCCTGCCGGATGTGGTCTGGTCGCGCAGCCCGTCGGCAGGACTCGGCGTCCCGGGCAGCGCGCCGACCGGGCTGGTCGGCTCGCAGACGCTATCGGCCGTTCGGCGCACTGTCTTGACCGTCGTGACGCGGAGTGAGGGCTGCGGTCACGACGCGTGCGTCAGCCGGCGAGCGAGGTCCCGGCCGAGCGCAGGTCCTCGCACGCGACGACGACGCGCGCGCTCATCGAGGTCTCGGCGAGCTTCGACCACACCCGCGGGTCGTAGAGCTTCTTCTCGCCGACCTCGCCGTCGACCTTCAGCACGCCGTCGTAGTGGCTGAGCATGTGGCCGGCGACGGGGCGTGCGTACGCGTACTGGCAGTCGGTGTCGACGTTCATCTTCACGACGCCGTAGTCGAGCGTGGCGCGGATGTCCTCGAGGCTCGAGCCCGAGCCGCCGTGGAAGACCAGGTCGAAGGGCTTGTCGGTCGTGGCACCGGTCTTGCCGGCGACGAAGTCCTGGCCGTCCTTGAGCACCTGCGGCCGCAGCTTCACGTGCCCCGGCTTGTACGACCCGTGGACGTTGCCGAAGGTCGCGGCCAGCAGGTAGCGGCCCTTCTCGCCGAGGCCGAGCACCTCGGCGGTCCGCAGCATGTCGCCGTCGGTCGTGTAGAGCTTCTCGTTGATCTCGCCCACGACGCCGTCCTCCTCGCCGCCGACGGTCCCGATCTCGAGCTCCAGCACGATGTGCGCCTTCGCCGCGAGCTCGAGCAGCTCCGCCGCGGTCGCGAGGTTCTCCTCGAGCTCGACCGAGCTGCCGTCCCACATGTGGCTCTGGAACAGCGGCGGCCGGCCCGCGTCGACCCGCTCCTGGCTGAGCGCGAGCAGCGGCCGCACGTACGTCGGCAGCTTGTCCGGCGGGCAGTGGTCGGTGTGCAGCGCGATGTGCACGTCGTACTTCGCCGCGACGACGTGGGCGAACTCGGCGAGCGCGACCGCGCCGGTGACCATGTCCTTGACGCCGAGCCCGGAGGCGAACTCCGCGCCGCCGGTCGACAGCTGCACGATGCCGTCACTGCCGGCGTCGGCGAACCCCTTGATCGCAGCGTTCAGCGTGCTGGAGCTCGTGACGTTGATGGCCGGGTAGGCGAAGGAGCGCTCCTTCGCGCGGTCGAGCATCTCCGCGTAGACCTCGGGCGTGGCGATCGGCATGCAGGCCTCCTCAGACGTCCAGATCGGCGAGCGCGTAGACGGAGCGGTACGCGAGGCCTGCCGCGGCGAACGCCTCGTCGGCACCGGTCGCGCGGTCGGCGATGGTCGCGACCGCGACCACGGTGCCGCCGGCCTCCTCGACCGCCCTCGCCGCGGTCATCGGCGAGCCACCCGTGGTCGAGGTGTCCTCCACCACCAGGCAGCGGCGCCCTGCGACGTCCGGGCCCTCGATGCGCCGCTGCAGGCCGTGCGCCTTGGCCTCCTTGCGGACCACGTACGCGTCCAGCACCCGGCCGGCGTTCGCCGCCGCGTGGACCATCGCGACGGCTACGGGGTCGGCGCCCATGGTCAGCCCGCCCACGCAGTCGAAGTCCAGGTCGGCGGTGAGGTCGAGCATGACGCGGCCGACGAGCGGCGCGGCCTCGCCGGAGAGCGTGATGCGCCGCAGGTCGAGGTACCAGTCGGTGGTGCGCCCCGACGACAGCGTCACCTCGCCGCGCACCACCGCGTCGCGGCGTACGAGGGCGAGCAGGTCGTCCCGGGCGCTCATGCCGCGGAGGCTACCCAGTCGGGACCTCGACCCGCCTGCGGTCAGCCCGCCGCGACCGTGAGCGCACCGTCGCGGACGTCGACCCGGACGGTGTCGCCGTCGGTGATCTCGCCGGCGATCAGCGCCCGCGCGAGCGGGTCGCCCACCTCGCGCTGCACCAGCCGCCGCAGCGGCCGCGCGCCGAACAGCGGGTCGAAGCCCTCCTCGGCCAGCCAGGTCCGGGCGGCCGGGGAGACCTCGAGCACCAGCCGCCGGTCGGCGAGCCGCTCGGCCAGCCGGGAGACCGCGATGTCGACGATGCCGGCGAGGTCCTCGCGCGACAGCGCGTCGAAGGTCAGCACGTCGTCGAGCCGGTTGAGGAACTCCGGCTTGAAGGCGGCGCGCACCTCGCCCATCACGAGCTCGCGGGCGGCCTCCGGCGAGATCGTCGGGTCCACCAGGTACGCCGAGCCGAGGTTCGAGGTGAGCACCAGGATCGTGGACCGGAAGTCCACGGTGCGGCCCTGGCCATCGGTGAGCCGGCCATCGTCGAGCACCTGCAGCAGCAGATCGAACACGTCGGGGTGCGCCTTCTCGACCTCGTCCAGCAGGATCACCGAGTACGGCCGGCGCCGCACCGCCTCGGTCAGCTGGCCGCCCGCCTCGTACCCGACGTAGCCGGGGGGAGCGCCGACCAGCCGGGCGACGGAGTGCTTCTCGCCGTACTCGCTCATGTCGATGCGGACCACGGCGCGCTCGTCGTCGAACAGGAACTCGGCGAGCGCCTTCGCCAGCTCGGTCTTGCCGACACCGGTCGGGCCGAGGAACAGGAACGAGCCGGTCGGCCGGTCCGGGTCCGCGACGCCGGCGCGGGCGCGGCGTACGGCGTCGGCCACCGCGGTGACGGCCCGGCCCTGGCCGACGACGCGCGCCGAGAGCAGCTCCTCCATGCGCAGCAGCTTCGCGCTCTCGCCCTCGAGCAGCCGGCCGGCGGGGATGCCGGTCCAGCTCGAGACGACGTCGGCGATGTCGTCGGGGCCGACCTCCTCCTTGACCATCGGCGTGCTCGCGCTCTCCGCGGCGGTCGCCTCGGCGAGCTCGCGCTCGGCCTCGGGCCGCTCGGCGTAGAGCAGCCGGCTCGCGACCTCGAAGTCGCCGTCGCGCTGCGCCTTGTCGATCTGGGTCTGCAGGTCGTCGAGGTGCTGCTTGAGCTCACCGACGCGGTTGAGGCCGGACTTCTCGCGCTCCCAGCGGGCGTTGAGCGCCGCGAGCTCCTCGCGGCGGTCGGCGAGCTCCTGGCGCAGCGTCCCGAGCCGCGCGACGGAGCCGGCGTCGGTCTCGCGTTCGAGCGCCATCTCCTCCATGACCATGCGGTCGACGGTGCGCTGCAGCTCGTCGATCTCGACCGGCCGGCTGTCGATCTCCATGCGCAGCCGGCTGGCTGCCTCGTCGACGAGGTCGATCGCCTTGTCCGGCAGGAAGCGCGCGGTGACGTAGCGGTCCGAGAGCGTCGCCGCCGCGACGAGCGCGGCGTCGGCGATGGCGACCTTGTGGTGCGCCTCGTAGCGGCCGGACAGGCCTCGCAGGATCGCGACGGTGTCCTCGACGGTCGGCTCCCCAACGATGACCGGCGCGAACCGGCGCTCCAGCGCCGGGTCCTTCTCGATGTACTTGCGGTACTCGTCGAGCGTGGTCGCGCCGACGCAGTGCAGTTCGCCGCGCGCCAGCGCCGGCTTGAGCATATTGCCCGCGTCCATCGCGCCCTCGGCGCGGCCCGCGCCCACCAGCACGTGAAGCTCGTCGATGAAGAGGATGACCTCGCCGCCCGCCGCCCCGATTTCGGAGAGCACGGCCTTGAGCCGCTCCTCGAACTCGCCGCGGAACTTCGCGCCGGCGATGAGGGCGCCGAGATCGAGGGCGAGAAGGCTCTTCTCCTTGAGGCTCTCGGGTACGTCGCCGTCGACGATGCGAAGCGCCAGCCCCTCGACGATGGCGGTCTTGCCGACGCCGGGATCGCCGATGAGCACGGGGTTGTTCTTGGTGCGCCGCGACAGCACTTGCATGGTGCGGCGTATCTCCTCGTCGCGGCCGATGACGGGATCGAG
>CAJCIY010000253.1 GCA_903970495.1 Candidatus Melainabacteria bacterium
GCGGGCGACCTCACCCGGCGCGAAGTTGTAGAAGACCGCGTGGACGACGTCAGCCGACGGTCGGCCGAGCGGCGCCGCCCGGCCGGCGAAGTAGCCGTCCCAGTAGTTGCGCATCCCGAGCTCGAGCATCGAGGCGTTCGGCACCTCGGAGTAGGTGACCAGGTGGACCGGCTCGAAGAGCGGGTAGAGCCGGCGGGCGGTCGTCTCCGGGTGTCGCATCGTCATCTCCCCTGGGTTCGCCGCAGCCCTCGTGGGCGCCGGCACTGATCCTGCGAACGGGTCGTTGCGGGTGCGACACCGGACCGGGCCGAACCGTACGGCCGAGCCCCCCGCGACCTAGTCTGGACGGCGATGACCGACCTCGACGACGTACGCGAGTGGGTGGCGTCCGCCCGCGCGGTCGTCGCGCTCACCGGAGCCGGGATGTCGACGGCGTCGGGCATCCCGGACTTCCGCGGCCCGCAGGGGATCTGGACGCGCTCCCCCGAGGCGCAGCGGCTCAGCTCGATCGACGAGTACGTCGCCGACGCGGAGGTCCGGCGCCGGTCCTGGGCCGGGCGGCGCGACCACCCGGCCTGGCACGCCGAGCCGAACGCCGGGCACCGCGCGCTCGTCGACCTCGAGCACGGGGGCCGCCTGCTGGCGATCGCCACCCAGAACATCGACGGGCTGCACCAGCGCGCCGGCAACGAGCAGGTCCTCGAGCTGCACGGCAGCATCCGGGAGAGCATCTGCCTGAGCTGCGGCGACCGGCGACCGATGGGCGAGACCCTGGCGCGGCTGGATGCCGGCGAGTCCGACCCGCCCTGCCTGCTGTGCGGCGGGATCGTGAAGTCCGCGACCATCTCGTTCGGCCAGCCGCTCGACCGCGCGGTCCTCGCCGCGGCCACGTACGCGGCCTCCCGCTGCGACCTGCTGCTCGCCGTCGGCTCCTCGCTCAGCGTGCACCCCGCGGCCGGGCTGTGCGACGTCGCCGTCAGCCACGGCGCCCGGCTCGTGGTCGTCAACGACGCGCCCACCCCGTACGACGGGATCGCCGCGGTGCGCCTGGACGGGCGCATCGAGGACGTGCTCCCGGCCGTCGTCGGCGTCGGGTCCGACCTCACGCCGTGAGGTGGACGCTGACCGCGACCGGCGGCGCCGACCCGGCCGAGGTGTGGGAGCGGTACGCCGAGCCGGGCCGCTGGTCGTCGTGGTCGCCACAGATCCGGCTGGTGAGCACGTCCGAGCGGATCCGGCCGGGCCTGCGCGGCCGCGTGGACGGCGTGCTGCCGTTCGTCGTGCTGGACGTCGACGAGGCTGCCCGCCGCTGGTCGTGGGTCGCCGGCCACCGGCCGCTTCGCGTCCACCTCGAGCACGCCGTCGTCGCGGCCGAGCGCGGGACGCGGACCACGCTGACGCTCGTGGGACCGCCGTGGCTGGTGCTGCCGTACCTGCCGCTGGCGCAGCTCGCACTGCACCGGCTCGTCAGCTGATCTGGCGGTCGCGCCCCGCCCAGTAGGGCTCGCGCAGCTTGAACTTCTGGATCTTGCCGGTCGCCGTCCGCGGGATGTCCTCGCGGATCTCCACCGATGTCGGCGCCTTGTAGCGGGCCAGACCGTCCTTGCACCACGCGATCAGCTCGGCCTCGTCCGCCTGCTGCCCCGGCGCGAGGACGACCAGCGCCTTGATCGTCTCGCCCCACTTCTCGTCGGGCACGCCGATGACGGCGACCTCGGCGACGGCGGGGTGGGAGAAGAGCCGGTCCTCGACCTCGATGGAGCTGACGTTCTCGCCGCCGGTGATGATCACGTCCTTGCGGCGGTCGCGGATCACGACGAAGCCCTCGGCGTCGATCTCGCCGCCGTCGCCGGTGTGGAACCAGCCACCGTCGAGCGCCTTCGCGGTCTCCTCGGGCTGCTCCCAGTAGCCCTCGAGGACGGTGTTGGAGCGGGCCAGCACCTCGCCCTCGGGGTCGATGGCCATCCGGCAGCCGATGGCCGGCACGCCTGCGCGCGACAGGCGCTGCGCGCGCTCGGCCGGCGAGAGCACGTCGTCCTCGGCCCGCGCCCGGTTGATCGTCAGCAGCGGCGAGGTCTCGGTCAGGCCGTAGATCTGGATCAGCTCCCAGCCGAGCTCGGTCTCGATCCGCTCGATGGTGCGGCTCGGCGGCGGCGCCCCGGCGCAGATGACGCGGACCCGGTCGCGGCCCGGGATCTCGCCGTCCCAGGTCTGCGCCGCCTCCAGCACCGACGCGACGACGGCCGGCGCCGCGCACATCAGCGTCACGCCGTGCCGCTCGACCCGGCGCAGGATCTCGGCGCCGTCCACCTTCCGCAGCACGATGTGGGGGACGCCGAGCCCGGTCATCGCGTACGGCATCCCCCAGCCGTTGGCGTGGAACATCGGCAGCGTGTGGAGGTAGACGTCGCGGTCGGTGACGCCGGTGTGCAGCGCGAAGGTGACCGCGTTGGTCCAGATGTTGCGGTGCGTGATCTGCACGCCCTTCGGGCGGGCGGTCGTGCCCGAGGTGTAGTTGATCGTCGCGGTCGCGTCCTCGCTCGGGTTCTCCCAGGGCTCGGGCTCCCGGTCGGTCAGCCAGAGCTCGCGGTCGGTCTCGGCGCCCAGCACGAACCGGCGCTTCGCGCTGACCCCGCTGAGCGAGTCCTCGAGCTCCGGGTCGACGAGCAGCACCTCGGCGCCTGAGTGCCCGACGATGTACTCGACCTCGCCGGGCTGAAGCCGGAAGTTGATCGGGACCAGCACCCGGCCGTACGTCGGGACTCCGAGCAGCGCCTCGAGCAGCCGGCTGGCGTTGTGGCTGACGATCGCGACGCGGGCACCGCGGTCGATGCCGAGCGCGTCGAGACCGGCGGACAGCCCCCGCGCGCGGGCCGCGAAGGCCTGGTACGTCAGCGATCCGCGGCTCTCGGCGGGCTGCTGCGGCTCGTCGACGACGCCCAGCCGGGAGCCGTACACGGCCTCGCCCCGGTTGAGGAAGTCGGCGGTGGTCATCTCGACGCGCATGGCTGCTCCCTGTGACGACGGTCACCGAGCAGCGTACCGACGCACTGCGCCCTGCCGCGGTCAGACAGCGGCGGCCTGGGTGGCGAACTGCGTGCGGTAGAGGTCGGCGTACAGGCCGCCCACCGCGACGAGCTCGTCGTGGGTGCCGCGCTCGACGATCCGGCCGTCGTCGACCACCAGGATCAGGTCGGCGTCGCGGACCGTCGACAGCCGGTGCGCGATGACCAGCGAGGTACGACCGGTGAGCGCCGTGGCCAGCGCCTGCTGCACCAGGTGCTCGGACTCGGAGTCGAGGTGCGCCGTCGCCTCGTCGAGGACGACGACGGCGGGCGCCTTCAGGAGCAGCCGCGCGATCGCGAGCCGCTGCTTCTCCCCGCCTGACAGGCGGTAGCCGC